>UQVR01000045.1 GCA_900544625.1 uncultured Mycoplasmatota bacterium | reverse complement strand
ATAAAGCTGGAAATGAAACTGAAAAAGTAATAAAAGTTTCTACGATAGATACAAAGCCTGAAAATCCAATAATAAGTGCATCAGATGGAATAGCAAGTGGAAATTTTCATAGTAAAGATTATATATTGTCATGGAAAAGTACATATAATGGAACTCAAGATTTAGTTTATTATTATGGAACAGATAAAACAAAAATGATAAATAAAGGAACCTCAGTAGGTGCCAAGAAAGAACAATATAATGTAATAATGTATGTTAAAGCTTGTACAAGAGAAAGTAATTTGTGTTCGGGAATAAGTAGTTATAAAATAAATGTAGATACAAAACCTACAAATCCCGTAATAAGCGCATCAGATGGAATAGCAAGTGGAAAATATCATAGTAAGAATTATATGTTAACATGGAAAAGTACGAATCAAGGTTCACAAAATTTGATATATTATTATGGAACTAATCCATCAAAGCTTTCAAGTACTGGAACATCTTTAAATGTTGATATGAGTCGATATGGCATTTATGTTTATGTTAAAGCTTGTACCGTTAATAAAACGTGTTCAGGAATAAGCAAATATTTGTTGAATGTTGATACTGAGGCGCCAAATATAGGATTAACTATTGATTCTGATTATAGAAATTATTTTAAATTATCTGCTAAATTAACAGATAGCAAATCAGGAATAGTAGCTTATGCAGTTACTGGTTATGAAACACCACAAAAATGGATAACAGTAAAAAATACAAAAACTTTAGATATTAGTCGTAGTTTTACATGGAAGGAATTTGGTACATATTACGTTTTTGCAAAAGATGCGATGGGAAATATAAGTAAAAAAGAACAATTTGTTAGTATTGATAGGGATTATCCTAATATTGTTGATCATGAAGTATATTATGATTGTTCTAGTGGGAAAATGTTTGTTGGTGCAAGAATATTAGCTGCTGTAACAAATAATATATATTATTATACTTCTACAAACAAAAACACACCTTCTTTAAATGCAAGTGGCTGGTCTCCTGGTTGTAGTGGACTTACTAAATATAATGGTTATTGTTCTGGTTCTAGAATAAGTCTTAATCGATATGGTGATACTTATGTCTGGGTAAAAGCATGTAATACCTATAATGAATGTACTATTACTCCGATAGGTCATGCAGTATGTAATAATCGTCAAAACCCAAAAGGAATAACATATGATTCTGATATGGGGCATTGTTATAATGGATGGCTTACATATGATATTAATACTGATAAATACATGTGTATGGATAGATGGTCTCATGCTCAAAATATATCAGATAAGAATTTAGAGGTTACTTGTGCGGAAAATGCTTGGGCTCGTAAATATGTACCTGTACCCAATACTAATTATTGTTGTCCAGAAGGTTATACTTTAAATAAAAAATTTAAAATGGGAAATTATTATGCTTGTGAAAAAAATTATGGAATTCCAGATTGTTTTGGAGGCGCTAAACTAAGTGCAAATTATGGATATTGTACTGGTTAGTGTAGTTAAAATATAATGTGAGGAGGAAAATGTGAAAAAAATAAATAAGATAATTGTTGTTTGTGGGGCCATTATTGTGGGAGTTATAATTGGTTTAGTAATATATATAAATGTTGGTCATAGTCAAGGCGATGTTAAGCAAGGAGAAACAAAGTTAAATAAGTATATTCAAGCTTATTACAATGATACTTTAGAAAATGAAGTAAGTGTAGAGGCTTTATTAGAAAATGGTTATATAAGTAATACAAATGAAAATAGATGTAATATTTATGTTATTGATAATGATAAAATAAATAAAAAAGAAACAGATTGTGATAAATCAAAAAAATTGGCAAAAAGACCTATTATTGAGTTAATAACTAGTAATAATTTTAAATTAAATGAATGGAATAAGAATGGCGGTACTATTAAAGTTAAATTAAAAAATGGTGGAAATTCATATTATAAAGAAAAAGACATAAATTCAGTAGAATGGTATAGTATTGATGGCTCTATAAATAGTGTTAATAATGAGATAGAAATAACAGATAACATGAATACAACATTAAATGTAATGATTAATTTTGAAGATGTTTCTTATGTAAAAGAAACAAAAGTGATGGTTGATGTTGAAGCGCCGATTTATAAAAGTAGTAATTTGAAAGATTCATTTTTAGTTACATTTGAGGATAATTACTTTTTGAATAAAAAATATTATTATTTTTCAGAAAATAATGAAGCTCCTAATAAAAGTGATTTTAAGGATAAAATAGATGATTTAGTTTGTGATAAAACTTATAATGTTTGGAGCTATGCTACTGATATGGCAGGAAATGAAAGTGAAATACAATATTTAGGCAATTATACGAGGTGTATTACAATTAGTAGTGGTTCTGTATCAGAGGAGTAATGACTTATGAAAAATAAAAAAGGTTTTACATTGATTGAGTTAATTGCTGTATTAGTAGTGCT
>UQVR01000044.1 GCA_900544625.1 uncultured Mycoplasmatota bacterium | reverse complement strand
TATTATCTGTTAAAATTATATTAAATGGTGCGGTTGAAATTACAATATAAAAAAAGTATTGCACAATTCACAATACTTTTTATTTTTTAAAACAAAGATATTATTTTAGGTATTAATATAATACAACCTACCACTGCTGCAAAAAACGCATTAACTAAAACTGCTCCAGCGGCTATATCTTTAGCATATTTGGCATGAATTCTAATTTCAGGAGATAATAAATTTACGACTTCTTCAATTGATGTATTAAATAATTCTGCTCCAATAACCAAAGCAAATAAAACTATGCACACTACCCATTCCCAAACAGCAATTTTAAGAATAAAACCTAAAAGTATAACAATTATCATAGCTAAGACATGAATTTTTATATTTCTTTCAGCTTTGTATGCTTTTTTTATACCTTCAATTGCATATTTAAAACTACTTATTAAACCATCACTCTTCATTTTTACCTACCCTTTTATTATAAATATTTATATAAATTATTAAATATGCAAGTCCAAGTAAGAAACCACCTACTACATCAGTAAAATAATGAACTCCAACATAAATTCTACTAAATCCTATAGATAATATCAATAATGATAATAATGTAATTAATGTCCATTTTAAATATTTATTAGTAACATTTTTATAAACTAAATAAATTATTATTCCATAAAATGCCATACTTACCATAGAATGTCCAGATGGGAAACTATATCCATTTTCTTCAACTAATCTTAAAACATTTGGCCTTGGTCTTCTAACAATATGTTTAATAACTTGATTAATTAAGGTTACTCCCACTAAATCAAATGTTACAAACCATCTAATTTTCTTACAAAACATAAAAATTAACACACCAGCAAGCACTATAAAAGCAACGCCTCCTAATTCTGTAATCACTTTAAGTACCGAAGTTATTCCATCACTCATTATATTGTCTGATATAAAACTATAAACTTTTGTATCAATTACTAAACTATCATAACTTAATACACCATAACAAATTACACTAAATAATATTAAACATAAAACAACAATAAAAATATTAAACTTCTTCATAACTACCCTTCAATATGTTTCTTTTCTAAAAACATTTTAATTCTATCTAATCCAATTATAACTAAACCACCGATTAAAAAATATACAACACTAAATGTATCAATGCTTAATGCATCTTTAGGAACTTCTAATGTTGTGGGTCCCATTACAATTGCATATAATGAACCAATCATTAAGCCAATTATTAAATAAACTGTAGCACTTCTATATTTATCTAGTGCCATTTTTATTAACTTTATTATTAAAGCAATACCAAGTAAGACTCCAACTCCAAAAATAAATAATGCTGGAAAATAAGTAAAATTCATATGTAAAAATTCTTTTATTCCATTTATTATTGGAATATATAAACCAAATATCAAAAGAAGAGTTGACCCAGAAATACCTGGTAATACCATCGCACATATTGCTACCATCCCTGATAACAAAATATACATAGCTAAACCAAAATTTAAATTAGCTATATTAACACTATCTCCGCCACTTATCGGATTAAAATATGTTATTAATGAAACAATTAAAATACCTATTATAGTAAAAATAATATTTTTATATTTACACTTAATATTATCTTTTTCTTCTTTCATTATTAAAGGTATAGAAAATACAATAAATCCTAAAAATAAAGAACTAACACTATATATTTTTGATTCAAATAAACTAGTTAAAACTAAAGTAGCTAAACTCATACCAATAATCCAACCAGTACCTAATTTAAATAAAAACCATAAAGCACTTTTTTTCTTTTTAAAATCCCCATAAAAAACATCATTTAAAGCATTTATAAATTTATCATAAAAACCAAGAATAAAAGCGATTGTACCACCACTAACTCCTGGTACACTATCAGCTAGCGCCATACAAAATCCCCAAAATGCATTAATTAAATATTTCATTTTACCACCTTTTAAATTATACCAAATAACTCTATTATATACAAATTTTTTTAATCATTCGTAACATTACCATCACCAAAAACAGGAATGGTATCTCCTAAATATGTTGGCTCAGGTTTAAAAATAGTCTTTACAAAATCTTTATCTCTAGCAAGTATTTCTCTAAGTTCAAACTTTATACTTCCACTATAATCTCTTAAAGTTGCAGAAAATCCAACAGCATTTAACTCTAACTTTTCAGCTATATACAAACTTCTATACAAATGAAATTGTTGTGTTACAATAATGATATTGTTGGCTAAAAATATTTCTTTTGCTCTATAAATACTATCATATGTTGAAAAACCAGCATGGTCCATAAAAATATCATTACTTTCTATCCCTTTATCAAGTAAATAATTTTTCATAACATTTACCTCATCATAATACTTTTTGCCATGATCCCCACTTACAATTATTTTTCTAGAGTAACCATTTTCATATAATTTATAAGCCATATCAAGTCTATCTTTTAAAACTGGACTTGGTTTACCATTTCTTAATCCAGCCCCTAAAACTAAAATAGCATCATAACCTTTATTCAAATTATTTTCATCAACTATTTTATCCTTTACACTACACTTTACATACATATTTATTCCTAAAACTATAATGATTCCCATCACAATTAAAGTACTTATAACAATTATTATTTTTTTTAAAACTTTATTCATATTTATTTCTTCAACTTTTCTATTTCTTCTTTTGATAGACCTGTTACTTCTAGTATTCCATCAATCGGATAATTTGCTTCCAATAACTTTTTAGCAATTGATTCTTTTTCCACTTTTTGTCCTTCAGCTAACCCTTTTTCAAGACCTTCTTTTAATCCTTCTCTTCTAGCAATATTTTTCTCAGTATTTTGTATATACTTTTCTTCTTCCTCCGGAGTTATATCATATATGAATA
>UQVR01000043.1 GCA_900544625.1 uncultured Mycoplasmatota bacterium | reverse complement strand
CTTCTTTCATCATCATTAAAAATTTTTTTCATTTTTTCATTTTCATAAAATAATTTAGCAGACAATACTTCGTGATTATCTTTATCTATATGATGTGCTATATCATGAAAAGAAGCAATGACATATACCATATCAAGATTTATATTTGGAAATTGACTAGCAAATCTCAAACCTCTTTTAACGACATACTGAATGTGTTCAATGCCATGACCAGAATCATTATTTTCATATATTGGTAATATTTGTTGTTCAATATAATCTTTTAACTCTCTATTAATTGTTTTCATACAATACCCCCAGACAGTAAATCAACTAATAAAATTATACTATATAATTGTTAATTATTCTAGATTTTACCTTGTATTTGTTTTAAAAAAATAAACAAAGCGATATAATAGAAAACAAATTAAATGAGGTGATATTTGTAATGAAAAAAATGAAAAATGAGAAATATAAATTATGAAACTTTATGGCTTTCTCATTTGATTATGATTCAAAAGAGTATGTAACTAATTTATCAGGATTTAAATATACAAATAATGAAGAAAATATGAAACCGGCAAAAATTAATTTAAAAGACTTTATAATAGTAAAATAATGTGCTATAATACATCTGGTTGATTTAATCCATCTTGGGAGTATAATTTTTCGAATATAAGTAAAGTTATCGCTTCATTGATTATAAGTTGTAGGTATTAATTTGATACAAACAATGTGTAGGGGCGAACTTGTTCGCCCACGCTTCGAAGGACGGGTGATTAAAATCACTCCAACATTTTGCAAAAAAAATCAACCATTTTACTGATTGATTTTTTTATTACATGTTCTATGCTCAAACATAGACATTATTGGAGCCTTAACTATACACGTATGCGAAATTAAGACTATAAGATTTGATTAAATCTCTCTGATAAACTCATTATATCATTTTCCTAGATATTTTCAAGGGAGTATAGAAAAGAATGTCAAAGTATAGTATAATTAATTTAGTTTTTAAATTGATATAAATAGTATATGTTAGGAGTAATAATTATGATTGAAAAATTAAAAGAAAAATATGTTTTTTTTGATGTTGATGGAACATTATCCGAATATAGATATAAAGATAGATTATATGGTGGAGGATGTTCTGAACTTGGATGTCAATCACTTGAAGATTTATTGTTTAATGATTTGTTTTATAAGGCTAGGCCACTTAAAACAATGCAAAAAGTTGTAGAAAATTTAGATAGTAATAAAATATTTGTTTTAGGTGCGATTACAACTAATACTGAAATAGATCAAAAATATAAATGGTTATCTGAACATTATCCAAATATAAAAAGAGAAAATGTATTTTTTATATGTTCTACATTATTAAAACCAGAAGTTATAATTGAATATTGTAAACATTATAACATTGATATAAAACAAGTAGCATTTGTAGATGATAGAATTGATGTTTTAAGAAAAGCAGAAACTTTGGGTATAGATTCTTATCACCCTAGTTCTTTTACCGAATAATTATGAAGGATTAGAAAATGAAGAGATTATTAAAAATTAGTTTTGACTTATTATTTGTAAGGAAAAAGATAAAAATAAAAATGCTGTAATGTCAGGTATGATTATAGGAACTATTGTTTCGGTAATTATTTTTGCAATATTATTATTTAATATAGATAATTATATAAATTTTATGAACTTGGATATCGATACATATAAAGTGTTCACCATCTATTCTGTATTACAATTATTTATTTGTTTAGAATTTGCAATGGTGTTAAACAAATTATATTATGAAGGAAAAAATACGTTAGCAAATAAATATTCACTAATATTTAATTTATTAAATTTTATATTATTAATTGGAACATCTTTAATAACAAAAAATCAAATTGCTATAATTACTACAACACTAATTCCATTATCATTATTTACTTTATATATTTATATAAAAAATAGCAATAAATTCAAATTGAAATTAAATGTTTTTAAGTGTATTAAATATGATTCAGTAGAATTGTTCAATAACATTGCGTTTTTCTTAATTTTTTTATTTGGTTTAAGTAATGCTTTGGAGTATGGTGAACAATTTACAATTGCACTTACATTTGTAGCCCTTATAACAGATACACAATGGGATACTGCTGATGCAATAGTTACTGCAGCAACAATTGATATTAGTAAAAATGAATTCAATTATAAGTATCATAGGAATAACGCTTATAAATTATTAGGTATATTATTTATAACCAGTTTAGTTATGTTTGTTTGTTTATATGGATTTTATGATTTGAATTTTAAAATTACGATGATTTATTTTGGATTCGAAATTGTAAATTTCATAATTTATCCTATATACAGAATTAAAACTTGTTATTTACAATTAGAATGGTCTGCTTTTAAAACAACATCTAATAAAATATGTGCTTCTGTTTTGAGAATGATGATGTCTCTTTTAAAAACACCATTTTGTACAGGTATCGGACAAGTATGTTCATCAGTATATCAGTTTATCTCGGTAAGTATATTTTTTAAATTAAATTATAATGTAGAAAAAACAGGAAAAGTAATATCAAAAAAAAATATTAATAAAGACAATGCTTAGTTGGCATTGTCTTTATCATTTTCAGCAAGTATATTTTTTAGTGTAGTATTTTGCAATTTTAAACATTCAATTTTAGTTCCGATTGCTCGTTCATCTTCAAAATATCCAAGATGATGAAATTTATTTTTTACTTTGATTAAGCAATTAATATTTTCTTCTAGTGCTTTAACAATATTTTCTATAATATATTCATCTTTTTTAGGTTTTTGTTCTTCTTTAACTTCTGGAATTCCAATCTCATATCCTATAATTAAATTTCTAATATATTCAGACTAAGATAAATTTAATTTTGAAGAATCTCTTTTTAAAATAAACTTCTCATCATCACTTAAAAATACATTAACTTTATTATTTCTTATTCTCATAATTTGAA
>UQVR01000042.1 GCA_900544625.1 uncultured Mycoplasmatota bacterium | reverse complement strand
GTTCCACCACTTGCTTGAAAGTATGCATATGTTGCTCCGACTATTAATACAAGTAGTACTATACTTGCTATTACACTTAATATTATTGCTTGTTTTTTATTTTCCATTCTATACACCTCATCACAATATCACGCACTGATATTTTATTTTACATACCCATTTTAACCGAAAAAAAAAAAAAAAAAAGCCTCATATTCGCACAAATGTGCAATTTAGGTTTTTTTATTGTTCTTTTTAGTTTTATTTATTTAAATCATCAATTGTGACTTTACTTTCGTGTGGTATCGGTTTCCATTCAACATGCATAAATAACGCAGCATAAGTTGCATATCTACCAATAATATCAAATGTAGGCCATGTAAATGTATAAAGCATTTTCTTCCATATAGACATCTTTTTAATATTTTTATGTTCTACGATAAATAAATATATAGCCACCCACATATTTTCTATATACATACCTATTCTAAATAATATTCTTAACCAAATTGATAAGCCAATTCCTGCAAATAATGCATTAACTCCAGCACTCACACTAACCTTTAAGGTAAAGAAATGTCTTAAGGCTTGGGCTAAATAAGTTCCTCCCCCAAAAACATTTACATCTATTACTCCAACATTATAGCAATAACATCCATACATTACTACTATAACGATTAGCCATCTAGCAATATTAAATACTGAAAATGGTGTAAGTTGCATTAATGTATCGTATGAAGCAAATCTATGTCTAATATTTTCAACTATATTTAATAAAAAGCCTTTAAATGATTTAGTTTTTTCTTTTTTATTAACAGAATTTTCTCCCCATTTAGTTCTAACATACCATTTACCTAAAAATATATTAATAAATAAATATGGGCCACTTTCCACAAATGCTTGTAAATGACCTTTCGCCCATCTTGTTCTTTGTCTTAAGGCAACTTTTAAACTAACTGGTTGTTCATCATAAAACATAGCTTCATTTTGATAACTAATTTGATAACCTTGAGCAACAGCATCTGCAGTTAATGCTCTATCTTCTGTTAAAGATGTATAATGCCATCCATTTTTAACAATTTCATTTGTAAATAAAAAGCCAGTACCTTGAATATTTGTTGCTAAATGTAAAACACTTCTTGCTCTATGATTATATCTAATAGATCTAATCCAATGAAGTGCATAAGTAGATGCAATCCAGTTTTCATCAAAATTCTTTGTATTTCGATATGATGTTATTATTTTTTCACCAGAATCAAATGCATCATTCATTTTGGTTACAAAATCTTTTTTTAGTAAGTTATCTGCATCAAAAACAAAGTAACCTTCAAAACTCATTCTACCATAGTCTTCTTCTATTCTATCAAATAAAAATTCTAATGCATAACCCTTAGTTCTATGTGCGTCATCAAATCTCTCATAACATATTGCTCCATGTTCTCTTGCAACTTTTGCAGTATTATCAGTACAATTATCTGCAACAACAAACACTGTTAGCAAATCCTTGGGATAATCCTGTTTATTAATACTATCTAGTAAATTTCCTATAACCTTTTCTTCATTTCTAGCGGCTATAACAATCCCATATTTATGCTTATTTTTTGCTGGTTTAAATTTTCTCGTAAAGAAAAAACCAATAATCCAATATAATGTTTTATAAGCAAGCATTGCACTTAAAATACTACTTATTGCATAATAAACATTTTTCCAATCAATATAATGGTTTCCTATAGTGCTAATAATATTACATAAACTCATAAATACCTCTTTAATTAATAAATAAATTATATCTTACTAATAATCTTTAGTCAATATATCTTATATCTATATCTACATCTCCACTTATTCCATCAACTCTTCCATTACTACAAAGTTGCCAATAAGAATAATCTCCAGTATAATTTGTATTCTTTGTATAATGAGCAAGCCAAACCGGATAATCAGCACTCATCCAAATATTTTCCAAATATGTTTTACTACTATAAAGCATTGCATCATAACCTGAAGCTTTTACAGTATCCATAAACTTTTTAGCCATATTAGTTAAACCAAAGAAACTAAGTTCATATTTATTAAAACTTCCCCAATTTTCCCAGTCAAAAGCAATTGGTAAGTCAACCTTATAATCCTTTATTTGTTCGATGATCCACTTAGCATCACTAATAGCTCTATCAACACTATTAGCATAAGAATAGAAATAAACTCCAACAGGAATACCAACACTATTAGCATTTTTTATATTTTGAATAAATTTACTATCCACAAAATTTTCACCATTAATTCCGTTTGATGAACCAACTCTAATAATAACAAATTCAACTCCAGCTTTCTTTAACTTTCTGAAATCTATATCCCCTTGCCACTTAGAAACATCAATTCCAATTTGGGTATTATCAGTTTTATAATCCTTTATTACGTCATTAAATTTAGTTACACTCTTAACTCTATTACTACTCTCATTATTACTCGGTTCATTTACATTTAATGTAAATTTTTTTTCTGATACATTTCCACTACTGTCTTCTGCTTTAAATACTAATTTATAATTACCTACTTTACCTAAGTCATATTCTCCTTCAATAACGCATTTAGGATTACTATCATAATTATCCCCACACATTATTTTTTCTAATAAATTATCTTCACTACCCTTTACAACATTATAACTTTTACCTAACCATATTAATGGTGCCTCTTTATCAACAACATTTATTTCATATCTATATTTTATTTTTATTCCATCATCATTTATATATTGAAAATTTATTTTTTTCATTCCTAAGCTATCAGTATCTATTACATAATCATCCACAATTTTACCATTAATTTTTTTTATAAACGAAGAGACTCTCAAAGTATCAGCAAAATCAGCTTCTAAATTATCTTTCAATTCAACTTTAACAATAGCATTTTTTACTTGCATATATTTATATAATAAAATTCCCCCAATACTTAATAAAATAACACATAAAATTATACTTAATTTTAATATCAACTTTTTATTTTTCATATGTATCACCTAATAAAAGAATAACAACTATTTACCAATAAATCAAGTTATTTAAATATTGTTTACTATTTCATAAGTAAGTGGTATCAATTTTTCACTTCTTACAAAATTTGCTACAAACTTA
>UQVR01000041.1 GCA_900544625.1 uncultured Mycoplasmatota bacterium | reverse complement strand
ATTTTCTTATTGTTTTAAATATTTTATATATAAAACTAGCAACGTCTTTATTTGATGTTACACCTATTAATCTCCAAATTTCATCTAAATAAATTGCCTTTTTTATATTTCTATCCTTTTTTATTCTATCCCAAAAATAATCAACAAATAAATACATTGCATATTTTAAATTTTCTTCTCCCATCTCGTAAATATCTGCAACAATTAATTTATTATTTAAATTGAGGTTTGTATAATTATTAAAGAAACTTAATGAACCTTTCACAAATGGAATTAGCCTTATTTTTAATATTTTTGTTTTTTCATCTTCATCAAGTAAATTACACAAATCCTCAAGTAATGGCATATCATATGTGTCTTTAAAATCTGGTTTTATATTAATTTTATTTTTTTCAATTTTATGTAACGAATTATCATCAAATGTTATACCTTTTCTTTTATACAACTCTATTAGTTTTTCTTCTAATATTGCTTTTTCTTCCTCATTTATATCTCCGAAAATCAAATTAAAAAATCCTATTAGTTTACCAATTTTATTTGCTAAGTATCCTGTTTCACCATTTTCTAAGCTATCTTCTCTTATATCAAATATATTTATAAAAGTATCAGAACCTGGTCCAATTTTTATTAATGTGCCATTTAAATTTTTGCATAATTCACCATATTCTCGATCTGGATCTATAATATATTGTTCTATTCCTAATAATCTATATCTTAAAATTAATAATTTTGTATAAAACGACTTACCTGCTCCACTAGTTCCAAAAATGCAAATATTTGCATTTTTGTATTTATTTGTATCATATCTATCCACAAATACTAAAGAATTGTTATAAATATTAGTTCCTACAAAAATTCCATTTTCATCAAAAATTGCAGATGAAATAAATGGATATGTTGATATTAATCCTCCTGTTAATACATTCCTTTTTAATACATTTTTTAAATCTTTATTATTTTCCATTATTGGTAAAACAGACAAAAAAGCTTGCTCTTGCCTAAAATATGCTTTACGTGTTTGCAATCCTTTACTTTGTAAAAGTCCTTCTAATTTATTAATAAAATACTCCAATTCCTTCAAATTTGTAGAAAATGTTGTTATATAAATATATAAAAAATATAAACTCTCATTATTTACTTGTAGTTCTTTTCTTATATATTTAGCGTCATTATACGTAAATGCCGCAATATCTATGTCTTGCCTATTTTGATTATTTGTTTTTAAATCTACGCCTACATTGCCTATATGATAAGTCAAATCTTTTATTGTTCTATATGTATCTTGTTTTTCACAAAAAATAGATATGTTTAGATTAATATTTGTATCTATTATTGTTTTTAAAATTAAATCTGTTTGCTCCCTGTAATAATTAGTTATTAATATACTAGAATAGTACATCTCATCTATTTCTATATATTGTGGATTTTTTAAATTAATATATGTTGGTACTATTTCTTTAATTTCGTCATAAGTTCCTTGTAAAAAAATTATCTCATTTTTTTTATTTTTATTAAATATTTTATTTATTATATTAATATTTTCATCACCTCATTTTTTAATTATTTAAATAAATTCTGGAATTTAAAAAAGAAAATAAAACATTTTTTGAATCATTAATATTATTTATATCTATAACACCATTTCCACATCTGCTTAAGCAATCTTTTATCTTAAAATATTTATCATTTAAGTTTTCAATCGCCAAATCATCTACTGTTTTAATTTTTTTATCATCATTTTTATACTTTAATATTATATAAAAATTTTTTGATGATGATTTTTTTTGATGATTTAATGATTGAATATATTCTATATATTTATTTGAATACTCTGATATACTTTTTTCTTCTTTTTCCTTTTGACAATTTATATTGGAAATATGTTTAGATAAATCTTCTTTTTTACTTTGAATTAAAATTTGAAAATTAAAATCGCATGTTTTTAAAAATATTTTATATGAATTTAAAATTGCCTCTTTCTCCAATTCCGATTTTAAATTAAAATTAATTGGATATATTTTTATTATTTTTATATAAGAATTATTTTTTAATTTTATAATTCCATTTTTTAATATTCTTTCAAAAGGCAACCATTCTTGAATAGAATTATTTTTTTTCATAAACCTCCTTTTTTATAGAATTAAAAATATAAATTTTAACTATAATTAGATTACAATAATTTGTGCTTTTAGTCAATGTTTTTCGTATTCCATTTTTCGACATTTTATTTTATTTTATTTTTATGTATAAAAAAAATTAAATTAGACATAATATTAGCATAAGGTTAATATTAGTTGAACTAAGAGTAATATGAGATTTATTTTTTGAGTTTTATATTATTCGAGCAAAGATTTATAATGGTTTAATAACTTTAGATTATTATAAGTCGGCGACGAGAGTATATTGTTTGTATGTAAGCTATATTGTATTTTTTTATATTTTTAATATATGGTTGTAATATATGCAATATATTCGAAGTTAAGATTATTCTTGTATTTTATAGTGGTCATTTTTAGTCCCTTCGTGGATGAATATGGTTATTATTGGTGCATTAATAGTCGAGCAACTGATTAATATATTTGGTGAATAGCTTATTTATGCAGTAATGTATATTAGGTTAAAAGTTAGGTATATTAGTTTTAGCTGAAGATTAATACTAGCTTTATCGATAAGAAATAGCAAGGTAATATTCCTTGCTATTTCTTATTCTCCGTTATATATCTAAGTTTTTAACGAATTTTGCATTTGATTCTATAAATTGTCTTCTTGGGCCAATATCATCTCCCATTAAAATTGTAAAAATTTCATCTGCTTTTATTGCATCTTCTAGTTTTACTTTTACTAATATTCTTGTTTCCGGGTTCATTGTTGTTTCCCATAATTGTTCTGGGTTCATTTCACCTAAACCTTTGTATCGTTGAATATTAATTTGATCTCTTGCAATACCTTTTTCTGCTAATTCTTTAAAAGATTCATCTAAATCTTCATCTGTATAGCAATATATATCTGTCATTCCTTTTTTAGACAATTTGTATAATGGTGGTTGCGCCAAATAAACATTCCCATTTTCTATTAACGGTCTCATATATCTAAAGAAAAATGTTAAAAGCAATGTTCTAATGTGTGCACCATCAACGTCGGCATCTGCCATTATTATTACTTTTCCATATCTTATTTTTGTTATATCAAAATCA
>UQVR01000040.1 GCA_900544625.1 uncultured Mycoplasmatota bacterium | reverse complement strand
TCTAATGTTAAACAATATTTTATTATTTCTTCTTTATTCATAACTAAATCCTTATTAGCTTTTACACTATTTATTATTTAATTATCTGTAAACTATGTCATCTACTTTGTATCAATTAACAATTCCTTTGGGCTCTTTTTTAAACTACTTATAGATGATAACACTAAAGATATTATAAGTACCAAAGACATAAATAAAATTACATATATTATTGATTTTGGTAATATATTAATATCTAAGCTTGTTAGAGTTTTATTAAAGCCGTCTACTTCTGCTCCTCCACCAAGTCCACTAGATGCCGATTGCTTTGCTATCTGTTTTGTTATATTTCCAGTAACTTTATTTAATATATTATTTCCTATCATGTTTCCTGTATAAAGCGCTAAGAAATATGAGCCTATATAAGCAGGGATAGATATAAATACTAATTCAACAACAAATTGTCCGAAAATTTTCAATTTTGATATTCCTAATGATAGAAAAATTGCTATTTCTTTTTTTCTAGCATTCATCCATAAAAGTAATAATAATGAAACTGTAATACCTGCAAATATTAATGAAGCAGCAAATAATTTGTTTGCTATTGAATATATACCAGATATTGATTGTTGTAGTGCTGGATAATTTGTTGAACTTTTAATTAAATTGTATTGTTTCCAATTTATATCAAGTTTTTTAATATTTTTAATGACTTGATCCAAATTTTTATCACCTTTTACAAAAAATGTTGCATCTTGATATACTGCAGTATCTTCTGTGTTTCCATAAACTTTTGCAGCTGTATCTAAATCTGTTATTAATGTATTTTCGTAAAGTTCTTGTGCAGAAGTTACACTACTTTTATTGTGGCCATCGAAAATTCCTTTTATTTCTACTTCTAGTGTTTCATTTGCTCCTTTTTCATTATCTGCATCAAATAAATTGGACTTAATTTTTATTTTATCTCCAATTTTCAAATTGTTTTTTTCAGCTAAGTCTTTATGTATTAAAATCTTACTTTTGTCATTTTCTTCCAAATGTTCTCCTTCTATTAATTTGTAAGCTCCTGACACAAATTTATTTTCTTTTGATGAATCATTAACTCCTGTTAGCATAACTGTTCTTTTAAAATTTTCTGCTCTTTCTGGTGATTGATTTGCAATTGTTTTTTTAGTTTCTATAATATCATTATCTACCAAATCAGCTACACTATTTATTCTCTTTACAAAAGAAGAAATATCTTCAGATTCAGCTATTTTTTTTATGTCTTTTCCTTTTATATTCCCTCCACCTCTAGGTGTTCCAAGATTAACTCTTCTATTTATTTCCATAGAAAAACTATTTGTTATATTTTTAAAAGTTTCTTCTGAAGCTCTATTAGTAGCATCTTTAATTGCCAAGCTAATCAGACTAAGTGTTGACATAGCCATAATAACTAATAATATTATTATTGATTTTAAACTTTTTCTTGTTACATATGCAAAAGCATTTTTTATCATCAATATACCTCCTAATTAATTTTACTTATCTTTCTTAATTTTTTGTCACTTAATTCTAAAATAATATCAGCAGAATTTGCAACTTCCTTACTATGTGTTACAACTATTACACATTTATTTCTCTCTTTAGCCAATTTTTTTAATATTTCTATTATTTCTCCTGCAGTGTCACTATCAAGATTTCCTGTAGGTTCGTCAGCTAGAATTATTGGTGCTTCTGATGCTAATGCTCTTGCTATGGCTACTCTTTGCTGTTGACCACCAGATAGTTTCATTACATTTCTATTTATCTGACTTTTATCAAGTCCCAATTTTAACAAAATATCTTCTGATGCCTTTTTATTTACTAATCTAACATTTTCTATTGGTGTTAAATAATCAATTAAATTATAATTTTGAAAAACTAATGTTATATTGTTTTTTCTATGATTACTATACCCTTTGTTCTCTATATCCTCATTTTTGAATAGAATTTGACCTTCTTGTGGTTTGTCTAGTCCTGCTAATAATGAAAGTAATGTTGACTTCCCTGCTCCTGATTTTCCTATTATTGCATAAAATTGTCCAAGTTCAAACTTTTGATTTACTGATGACAAAATCTTCTCTTTTGAATTTGAATAATTATATGTTACATTTTTTATTTCTAATATATCCATTGCAATCTCCTAACTTATCTTTGATAATATTTCTTTTGGTTTTTTTACTAATATCATTGCACTTGCAATAATAACTGATAAAACAATAATTACTATTAATATTCCATAACTTTGTAAAAATATTGTAATATTTGATATTAAATTATCATTTTTTAGTAGATTATTAATATTTATTGTCGAATTATCAGAATTGATAAATCCACCTATTATTTGATTTAATATCACATTTCCTAAAAATAAAGATGATACTATAGATGGTAGTGATATAAATATTAACTCAAATGTAAATTGAGCTATAATTTTTGCTTTACTTATTCCTATTGATAATAATATTCCTATTTCATAAATTCTTTCCCTTAGCCATAAAATTAATATTAATGATAAAACTATTATTCCTCCTGTCATAATTGAATATGTCATAACCTTTATTATATGTTTTATCCCTTCTACAGATTCTAAAGTTTCTTCATATACATCATCATTTTTTTCAATATTGAATTTTGACCAATCAATTTTTATTTCTTTAATTTTATTTAATACTATATTTGTATCCTTTGAACTATCTGAAAATATTTCAAGTTTATTTACAACTTTATTGTTTTCTGCGTTGTTTAATGCTGTTTGGCTTGATTCATAATCGATAAATACCATATTTTCACTAAAGTCTGATGTCATTCCTGTGTATTTTTCTTGTTTTTTTCCAGAAAAAATCCCAATAATCTCAAATTCATATTCTGTTTTTATTTCATTATTGTTTAAATCAAATAGTTCAAGACGAATTTTATCATTTAATCCTAAATTATTTTTTTGTGCCAGTTCTTCATGTATAATAATTTTTTCTCTGTCATCTTTTTCAATATGTCTACCTTTTATAAGAATAAAAACTCCACTATTAAATAAATTGTCCTTTCCAGTATTATTTGTGGCTTCTATTGAAAATATATTTCTAAATTCTTCTGGCATATTGTCTCTTTCGATCATTTGCATTCCTTCTACTGCTTTAATATTTGTAGATTTTGCTAGTCCATCATATTGGGGAATTGTTTCTTTTATCTCTTTTATATTTTCTATTTCTTTAAATTGATTTGTTTTAAAGTTCTCATTGTTATTTTGTGTTATTGATAAAGATGTATTTGATAACTTATATAAATTATTTTCTAAGCTGATTGTTGATTTCATTATGTTTAAACATGAGTATAAGCATGAAAGAACTATTGTTAAAATAATAAATATAATAACTGTTCTACTCCTCTTTCTCAAGATATATGCTATAGCATTTTTTAACATTTTTATCACTCTCCTTTATACATATTTAATAGATTCCATTCTTTTTACTACTTTACATCCAAAATAGTACTTATGCTACCGTATTACAATAAGAAATATTATTTATTATTGTAATACGGTAGCATAAGTACATATTACATTTGTTTTATGTTATCAAAATTCTGTGCAAAAAGGAGTAGGAACAAAACTTTTCCAAGACCACATAAAGGACAAACCCAATCATCTGGTAAATCTTCAAATTTTACTGCTTCTACATTATATCATCAGAAATGATAATATCTTTCATTTTTATCACAATCATTTCTATGTAACAAATCTCACACCAAAAGCTTAATTTATCTATATTTATTCAACTTCTTTTGACCAAAGTCCATGTTTATTACAAAAAGAATAAATTTTACTTCCTTTAACATATGGAAATATTACACAGGCTTCTTCTCCTGGCAATAAAAATTTCTTTATAATTTTATTATTTGCTAACATTGCAATCCATTCTATAAAATGGTCTTCCTCCATAACATGGTTAACCTTTACAATTATATGATTATCTATTGCTTCATAGTTTGGTACATGTTTTTCAAAAGATGCGTCTACACTATTTGGAGCTAATTCTATCATTTCTTCACCGCAACATTTAATACTACAATTATCACTAGTACAATCTTTTATGACTTCAACTAAAGCTTGACATTTAGAACATCTTTTTATTACTAATTCTTTTTTCATAAATTCCCTCCATATTAATTTATATTTCTCATAAAAATAGTGTTTTTCTATATTTTAATAATTTTCAGCTTTAATTTCGAAATATGCTTTTGGATGGCTACATACAGGGCAAACTTCTGGAGCTTTTGTTCCAACAACAATATGTCCACAATTTCTACATTTCCATATTTTAACCTCTCCTGCTTCAAACACTTTTCCATCTTTTACATTTTCTAATAATTTTAAATATCTTTCTTCATGTTCTTTTTCAATTTTACCAACTTCTTCAAATAAGTATGCAATATGGTCAAAACCTTCTTCTTTAGCTATTTTAGCAAATTCAGCATACATATCTGTCCATTCATAATTTTCTCCATCAGCAGCAGCATTTAAGTTCTCTACTGTTGTTCCAATTTCTCCACCATTTAATAATTTAAACCACATTTTTGCATGTTCTTTTTCATTATCAGCTGTTTCTTGGAAAATTGCAGCTATTTGTTCATATCCTTCTTTTTTTGCTTTACTAGCAAAATATGTATATTTATTTCTTGCCTGAGATTCTCCGGCAAAAGCCGTCATTAAATTTTGCTCTGTTTTTGATCCTTTTAATTCCATAATTATTACCTCCTAATACTTTT
>UQVR01000039.1 GCA_900544625.1 uncultured Mycoplasmatota bacterium | reverse complement strand
TATTTGTTATACACAAATTAATATAATAGTTTCTTTTATTTTCATCTTTAATTGGCAAAATTTTACATATATTTGTCCATGTCAATTGGTGGGCCACTGGCCCACCAATTGGGAATTCAAGAAAGAATTGGCGAAATCTCTTCAAATTTGTATAGTCATATCCTTTGCCATATTCTTTTGTTAACTTTTCAGCCCATTTTTTTAATAATTCATTTCCGTACTTTGCTTTATCTTTTCCTCCCTGTGCTTCCACGATTAATCTTCCAACATTCCAATAACATTCCACTAGTTCTCTATTAGCATTTGCTTCTCTTATAGATTTTCCTATTTCTGCTTTTTTTACATAGTTAGCCGCAACATCAAAATAATTCATTTACTATATTCCTCCTAAAAAAGTATCACCAACATACATTTTTTTAATACATTTCATATAATATATTTCCTTATTTTTTGTTTTTTTGCGTTTTTTGTACCAATTTTTTTAAAAATCAAAAAAATGTAATAATCAATCGCAGTTTTGCAATTAATTATTACACATTTATTAATCTTTTTTATTTAATACCTAATTTTTTACCTTGAATATGATAACAATAAATAAGTTGAATTCTATAAGGAAGAATGCGTAACAAAAAAATACCTAATCTTATCCTAAATGTTGGAATAATAATCATTTTTTTCTTAAACAATTTATTTATTGCATATTTTGCCACATATTTAGGACTAGCCTCTTTAATACTAAATTCACCATGCGCAACTTTATTAAAGTTTGTATTAACTGGACCAGGACATAAAGCCGATACTACAACATTGCTTCCACTTTGTCTTAACTCTTCATTAATAGCCATTGTAAGTTTAAGAACATAATTCTTTGTTGCATAATAAGTACTAAGTCTAGGGCCTGCCATAAAACCAGCACTTGATGCCACATTTAAAATATAACCGTTGTCTTTTTCCACAAAATCTTTCAAAAACAATTTAGTTAAAATATGATATGCTTTAATATTTAAATCAATCATTTCTAATTCTCTATCCAAATCTGTCTCTGTAAATAATCCGAACAAACCAAATCCAGCATTATTAATCAATATATCTATATTTCTATCTTTACACATTTCATATAACTTAAAAACATTTTTTTCTTTCAGTAAGTCAAGTTCAATAACTTCGACATTTACTTTAACATTTGCTTTTATCTTTAACAATTCATCCTTGTTTCTAGCAACCAAAATCAAATCAATTCCTTTATTTGCTAAAACATATGCCATATTTTTTCCAATTCCACTTGAAGCTCCCGTTATTAGTGCTTTCATATTTCCTCCTTATTTAGAAAAGAGTATTAGCAAACTAACACTCTATTTTTTATCCTCCATAACACTTAAAATATTTGGAAGTATTTGTTTTTTTCTTGAAACCATCTTAGGTAAAAATACTCCTTCATAAACATCTTTAAGCCCAAATGCATCTTCAATTACTTCACTTGCTTCACTATTATAAATTACATATGAACCATTCTTAATAATATCTGTTATGAAAATAACCACTACACTATAATTATTATCAGCCATTTCATTTAAAACATTCACATATTCATCCATATTTTCTTTTATTTTTTCAAAGTCTAATGTCATTACTTGACCAATACCTAAAGTTTTAGAACCAACTACATAATTTTTAAAATCACTCTTTATTAAATCTCTAACACTCATACCTTCAATAGATGATGCAGCTTTTATCATTTCTAAACCATATTTATCCAAATCAACTTGAGCAATACTAGCGAGTTTTACAGCAGCAAATCTATCATCATCTGTAGTTGTTGGGCTAGTAAGTAACAAAGTATCAGAAAGAATTGCGGATAACATAAGACCACCAATTTCTTTAGGAATATTGATTTTATTCTCAATAAACATATCATAAATCATCGTAGATGTACAACCTACAGGTCTACTCCTAAAATTAATTGGCACATTAGTACCTATCGCCCCCAAATTATGATGATCTATAATTTCCAAAATATTAGCTTCTTCAATACCATCGACAGACTGAGCCAAATTATTGTGATCTACCAAAATAACTTTTTGTTTTTCATATTCATTTGGTCCAGTAAGTCTAATTAATCCTAAGCATTCTTTCTTATTATTAATAACTGGGTAATTAGTGTGATTAACTTTATGAGTCATTGTTTTAAAATCACTAAAATAATCATCATTATAAACTGTAACAGGGTTTTTATTAATATTAATATTTTTAATAAAGTTACTTAACGTAATTCTTGTAGCAATTTGGAAACTATCAAGCTCTGAGGCAATAATATTTACTCCATTTTCCTGAGCTTTTTTTATTATTTTTTTATCCAAGTTTATATTTAATGGCAAAATTACTAACTTAACTTTACTTTTTATTGCATAATCAAGTACTTTATATCTATCTCCAACAATTAATATATCTTCATTACTTAACTCAAAAGATTGTTCTAATGCCTTAAAACTCAAGCCAGCAATTAAAGTAATCCCTTTAATTATATCATCACATTTAACAATTACTTTAGCATTTATTGTTTCAATAATATTATCTAGTGTAGTATATACTTGTTCTCTATTACCATTAATTAAGTATTTTGCCAGCTCTTTTAATGTTACATAACCAGTTAAAACTTTTTTATCATCAACTAAAGGAATTGCTGTTATATTATGTTTTTCCATCAACTTAAAAGCTTCATCAATACTTCGGCTTTCATCAATAAATGCTTTTTTATCATATTTTACATTTTTAATTCTAACTCGCACATCATTTAAATAACTTGGAACAGGCACATTAAAATAATTTAAAACAAATCTTGTTTCATTATTTATATTTCCTAAAACTTTAGGTACAGTTTTGTCTCCAAGTTCATTTTTTAAATAAGATAATGCTATACTTGAACATACAGTATCAGTATCCGGACTTTTATGTCCAAAAATAAACGTCGTCATTTTATCACCTTCATATTTATAGAAAGATTTTACCATATATTTATATATTTTACAAGAATAATATTGACGAACAATCGTTTAATTAGTATAATATACATGTTGTTGGAAAATATTAAATAATGAATTAAACTATATTATATAAATACATTTAAGGGAGGAAAAAACATGTTTGAATTAGTTAGTAAATATAAGCCTAGCGGAGATCAACCACAAGCTATAAAAGAATTGGTTACAGGCATTAATGAAGGAAAAAAAGAACAAGTTTTATTGGGTGCAACCGGAACAGGAAAAACTTTTACCATTGCCAATGTTATAAAAGAAACTAATAAACCTACTTTAGTTTTAGCCCATAACAAAACTCTTGCAGGTCAACTTTATGCAGAATTAAAAGAATTTTTTCCAAACAATCATGTTGAATATTTTGTATCCTACTATGATTATTATCAGCCTGAGGCATATGTTCCTAGTAGTGATACCTACATTGAAAAAGATTCTAGCATCAATGATGAAATTGATGAACTTCGTCATGCTGCTACTAGTGCTTTAATTAATTATAAAGATGTCATTGTGGTTGCCTCAGTTTCTTGTATATATGGTATTGGTGAAAAAGAAGAATATGAAAAAAATATGTTGATTTTAACCATCGGAGATAAGATAAGTAGAAATAAAATATTAAATAGATTAATAGATATGACTTATGAAAGAAATGATTTAGATTTTCATCGTGGAACATTTCGAGTTCGCGGAAATAATATAGATATCATACCAGTTAATGAAAAAATAAGTGGTATAAGAATCGTTTTGGAAGATGATATAGTTTCAGAAATATGTGTATTTGACCCACTAACTGGGGTTGTAACTCAAAACAAAAAATCTGTAACAGTATCACCGGCTTCACACTTTGTAACAAGTAAAGAAAAATTAGAAGAAGCATGTAACAGAATCGAAAAAGAATTAAAAGAAAGATTACAAGAGTTAAAAAATGAAAATAAACTAATTGAAGAACAAAGACTTCGTGAAAGAACTAATTATGACCTTGAAATGCTTCGTGAAACAGGATTTTGTAATGGTGTAGAAAATTATTCAAGACATTTAGCTCTAAGAGATGCTGGAGAAACACCTTCATGTTTAATAGATTTCTTTCCTAAGGACTTTTTATTAGTGGTTGACGAATCTCACGTAACCCTACCACAAGTTCGAGGAATGTATAACGGGGATAGAATGCGTAAACAAACACTCGTCGATTATGGTTTTAGACTTCCAAGTGCCCTAGATAACAGACCACTTAAATTTGAAGAATTTGAAGAAAAAATCAATCAAGCAATTTATGTATCAGCCACTCCTGGAGATTATGAACTTGAAAGAACAAATAATAAATACGTTGAACAAATTATTAGACCGACAGGATTACTTGATCCAATAATTGAAGTTCGTAAAACTGAAGGACAAATTGACGATATAATTAGCGAAATTAACGAAAGAATAAAAAGAAATGAAAGAGTTTTAATTACAACTCTTACTATAAGAATGAGCGAGGAGCTAACAAACTATTTAAAAGAAATGAACATTAAAGTAGCTTATTTGCATAGTGAAATTAAAACTTTAGAAAGATTAAAAATAATTCACGACTTACGAAGTGGCATTTATGACTGTATCGTAGGTATCAATCTTCTTCGTGAAGGATTAGACATTCCTGAAGTTAGTTTAATATGTATATTAGATGCAGACAAACAAGGATTCTTAAGAAGTAACAGAAGTCTAATTCAAACTATCGGACGAGCAGCCAGAAATGAATTTGGTAAAGTAATTATGTATGCTGATACATATAGTGATGCAATGAATGAAGCTATTAGAGAAACTAAAAGAAGACGGGAAATACAAGAAGAGTATAATAAAGTTCATGGAATCACGCCGAAAACTATTATTAAAGACATAAAAGAAGTTGTTACAAATGATGTGACAGAGAAAAAGAAGAAAATTAGTAAGAAAGAAAGAATTGAAATGCTCGAAACACTCGAAAAAGAAATGCGTGAAGCCGCTGCAGCTATGGACTTTGAAAAAGCGATGGAACTTCGAGATATTTATTTTGAATTAAAAGGAATTTAAAAAAGTATTGCACAATTCACAATACTTTTCCTAAATTGAAAATTGAACCGCACCACTTGGGTGCGGCTTTTTGATATAAT
>UQVR01000038.1 GCA_900544625.1 uncultured Mycoplasmatota bacterium | reverse complement strand
CATAATTAAAGCCATAAAAGACATCTTTTGTTTTATTTTTTTCTATTAATTTACTAGGCATAAAATTTCTCCCTTCGATAAGTTTATATCTTAAAGAGAAGCACCAAAAAATGCAAGAAAAATCGTCCGTCAAAAATCGACATAAATCGGGAAATTTACACAGTTTCGTCTTATTTTTAGGGAAATTTAAAATTTAAAAAAAGTTACTATTTTTATTAGTAACTCAATTTTTAGGTTTAAAAATAACCGAAACAAGAAAAGCAATCACAATAGCTCCAGTTATTACCCCCGAAGATTTACATAACATATCACCAAAAATACCCAAGAATCCTTCTTCTATATATCCTTGCCAAGCAGAACTATATAATGAATGTCCAAAATTAGAAATAAGAATTGTTGCTCCAGCTCCAAATTTAGAAATCAATCTATCATAACAACCTAAAAATGACAAAAAAGAACCCACAACTGTATAAATACTAGTTATATGACCAGGTGTTAATTTAGTATTATCTAAAATAACTTGCGCTAAAGCACACATAAAACCCGCAAACAAAAATGCCATTAAAAAATTCATTATTCCACCTCCAAACTTATAGCATGAGCAATTGATGGAATTGTGCCATGTTGGTTAACTGTAGTTGGACTATGTAAAGCCCCTGTTGCTACTAAAAGTATTTTTTTATACTTCTTATTAAGTAATATTTTATTAAACAAAACAATTGGCAAACAAGCTGGTCCACTACCTCCGGCATATGTATTTTGACTATCTAAATATAATTCACAACCTGCATCTAAATATTTTTTTAACTTTATATTATATACAGTCTCTAAATAGTCTTTTAATATTTCACTACCAACACAACCTAAATCACCAGTTAGAACTAAATCATAATAACTTGCATCCCTTTTTAAACTAGCAAAATGAGTTGCAATTGTACTTGCTGCCGCCGGAGCCATTGCTGCCCCTAAGTTATTAGCATCACTTACACCTAAATCTACAGGCACCCCAATTGTGGCACTTTCGATTCTAATATTACTAGGTTTCTTACTTAATAATGTTGAAACCGCTCCCGTTGATGTAAATGTTGATGTATGAGCCCTCGGAGCTCCATATTCAACTGGATATCTAAATTGTCTTTCTGCCGTTAAATTATGACTACTAGTAATACCAACAACTTTTTTAAATTTACCACCATCTATCATACTTGATGCAACAATTAAGCCTTCTACAAATGTAGCACAAGCGGAATAAAGCCCCAAAAAAGGAATATTATAATTTTTAGCACTATAATTACTTATAGCAATTTGGTTAGTTAAATCTCCTCCTACAAGCAAATCAATATCACTAATATTTAAATTGTTTTTACCAATAATATTATCAATCACTATTTGTTGCATTTTAACTTCTGCTTGTTCAAAAGTTTTTTCTCCAATATAATAATCATCCATAATCATATCCAATCTTTTTAAATGACTATTTTTTTCTAATGGCCCCACAATTGTATAATAATCATTTAAATAAACATTTTTAAATTTCATACTAGCCAACCAAAATCAACCTCACAATCACTAAAATAAAAGCAGAAATAATTCCATATAAAATTACTGAACCTGCAAGTTTAAAGAAATTAGATCCAAGACCTGTAATTAAACCATCTTTTTTATACTCTAAAGCACTTGATGCTACACTATGAGCAAATCCAGAGGTTGGAATAATAAGTCCACATTTACAAACACTTACCCAGTTATCAAAAAATCCTAAAGCTGTAAATAAACTTGATAAGAAAATAACCACTAAAGCTGTAATAAGACCTGCCTCAACACTTGATACTGCAAAACAATGCATAAAAATATAAATCATAACTTCAGCAAATAAACCAATTAATCCTCCCACTAAAAAAGCTACTCCAATATTTCTTAATTTTGGTTCTTTCGGAGTATGCTTCTTAACTAATTTTTTATAGTCTTCTTTATTCATAACATTCACCATTATTATTATGAATTAAAATTTTTTACATATACATAAAGTCTCTCATTTTACTTAAACTTCTTTTTTCATATCTTGATACCATTACTTGTGTTATACCTAACTTTCTTGCTGTTTCACTTTGCGTTAAATCTTCATAATAACGACTTTTAATAATATCTTTTTCTAAATTATCCAATGAATTTATACTATCATTTAATATAATTCTATCATCTTCACTTACATCTTCATTACAAGCTATTACTTCATGTAAATCTCTTCTTTTATCACATTCTTCATCCATCGAAACAAAAGTATTTGCATACATCATTACTTGCTCTAAATTTTTTAAATCCATTTCTAAATATTGTGCTAATTCTTTATTGGATGGTTCTCTCATTATTTCCTGTGATAATCTCATTCTACCCATTTCTATCATTTTTAAAAGTCTATTTATATCTTTATTTAATTTAATTTCTTTATTATTAGCTAACATATACATTTCTCCAAAAATATAGTTATAAGCATATGTACTAAATTTAGTTATTCCATCATCTTTATAATTTTGATATGCTTTAATAACTCCAAGAACCCCAGCTTGATACAAATCATTTTTATCTACTCCATAAAAATTCTTAGCAATTTTCCATATTAATCCAGCACTTGATTTAACTATTTCTTCTAACATTACATAGCCTCCATTTCCATAAATGCATCTATTTCACTTCTCACCTTAGACAGTTTTAAATACTTACACAAATATTCTTGTGCCCCGTGTACACCACATACTTTAATAACCCCCTTATTGCATTTTATATAATATTTACTATTAATTAAGGCATCTATTCCCGAATTATCTATCATTTCTAAATCTTCAAAATTATAAACCAAATATTTAATTTCATGTTTTTTAATAACTGGATTTAAATAATTATTTATTTTATAACTATTTTTGCGATTCAATATCCCTTTAAGTCTTGCAAACAATATACCATTTTTATACTCTAGCTCTAACTTAAACATAATATTCTTCTCCTTACATATTAGTTTAGAGAATAATTTTTAAACTTTAAACAACTTCGACAAAAGAAGCCAAAATCCCCATTATAAAAAGTGTCAAATTTGACACTTTGTTTTACATATTAATTTTCATCTAATATTCTTTTTATATTATTTTTAGCATTTAAAACAGTTTTTTCATCAGGTTTCATAACATATAATTTTGTTTTCTTATAACTATAAACATAATCCATTGCATCAGATCCATTAACGCTAATTGATTTTATATTCCATGAACTTCCATCATTTAATTGCATTTTTATTAGTTTAGTAATTTCATCATCACTTATATTTGTAATAAATTTTCCTTTTAAAGCTTTTAAAATATCTACATAATTAGTTATTATCTTCGGAGACATAGCTTTATTTATTAAAGAGGTAAGAACTAACTGTTGATTTTCTCCCCTTACTCTATCTCCTTCTTTAAATGATTTTCTTTCTCTAGCAAAAGATAATGCTTTCTTACCATCTAAAACATTGGCTCCTTTTACATAAGAATAACCATCATTAGATACAAAATTATAATTAGAATTAACAGTAATACCATCTAAGGCATCTACAATATCCACTAAAGATGTAAAATTAACTTTAATATAATAATTTATTTTTGTATCTAATAAATCTTCAATAGTCTTAATACTTTCATTTACTCCATAAATACCTGCATGAGTAAGTTTATCATATTCTTTAAAAGTATGAAGTTTAACATAATAATCTCTAGGTATATTTGTTAATAATATTTCCTTTTTAGTTGGATTAACACTCATAAGAATATTTACATCACTTCTAGATACTTTATTTATACTTCCATATGTATCAATTCCAGATATATAGACATTAAATGGTTTATTTGTAACATCTACAGATTTACCAATATCTTCATTTTTAATTTCAACCTTTATTGCATCAAGTTTTCTAATACTATTATATAAATCTTCATTTGCTTCTTTTAATATTTCCAATTGAGCATCTTCTAAAATAATTGCATCAATACTTTTTTCTTCTAAACTTGCTAACAGCTCGCTTGAATCACTTAAACTTTCACTTTTAAAAGAAATTTTTTTATTTAATTTATCAATTGCCTTTTCTAATCCTTCATATTTACTTTTATCTAAATGTCCAATTACTTTGTTATTTAAATCCTTTATTCTTTTATAATTACTTGTTTTTAAAACTATAATATTATAATTCTCACTTTTATACTCATTAAAACCAAATTGTTTAAAAAAGTCCATTGTATTTAAACTATAATTAATTCCAAAAACCATCGCCACAATCAATAATAATGAAAATAATCCTCCGATTAAATTTTTAACTTTACCATTACTTAATAATAACAACGAAACAATTAAATCAATTATTACTACAACAGCTACAAACACACCAAAATATTCCATAGGTAATACATTTATAAAATAAATTAAACCACT
Source organism: uncultured Mycoplasmatota bacterium (assembly GCA_900544625.1). GTDB lineage: Bacteria > Bacillota_I > Bacilli_A > RF39 > UBA660 > Onthocola_B. The sequence continues at coordinate 1,384 of UQVR01000038.1, read as the reverse complement.
AAACAAGATACTTAATATTATTAAAAGTATTACCAAATATTTTTTAAAACTTAAAACTTTTTTATTACCACTTTTCTTACTCATAACTACCTCGTTATAAGTATACAAATTTTAATAATAAAATGCAATAGAAAAAGATATATCAACTTCTATAAAATATGTGAAAAGAAAAAGTTTGTAAAATTAAAGAACCAGAATTCAGAAGCAAGTAGAATTCTATGGTGTGGGGCGGATACCCCCACCAGCCACGCTAACCAAAGTTTATCATACTACCAAAGTTATTGGTGAATCTTTAGTTCCTAATCCTCCAGCATAGAGAACAGAAGCCTTTAGATACAAGACTGGACGAGAGCCCCAGCTCCAATTGGCGAGGCCGTTGCTGACATTACCGATGCTGTACAAACCGAACACACTGTTGCTGTTCGAAGAATCAGGCGTTAATGTCAAATCATCATGTCCCATATACATCCAATTTATTGTTTCTATTGATGTTCCATTCGCGTCGTTATAATTATAATCATATAGAGTTTCAGTCCATGCACTTGGTGAGGCTGCAAAGCCATAGTCACTAGCATACACTAAACCTATTTTTGATGTTCCATCGCTAGGTCCATATGTTTTTGTAGCATTTGTTATTTCTGCTGTATACATTTCACTTGGTGTTACTTCGGAGGTTGTATGTCCACTTACTTTCCATGTGGCATCTTCAATCATATTTGACCATGTTGTACCTATATTATTTAAATAATTTGTATTCAAATTTATCTTATTTAGTAAACTTGTACTCCATGTATTACTTGCACTATGTGTTGCTTTATTATTCCAACGATAATCATCTATTGATGATAAACCACCTTTATAGTACGATGCATCTGGAGTTTTTGAACCCGCATAATCTCCATTTATTCCAAGTAGATTACTATTAGCATAATCATATTTTATTAATTTTACTTTATCTTCGAATACTCCGATTATTCGATATAGATTATCTGTTGGGCATGAACTTGTTGTTGAACCAAAACATACAAAGTTATTTACACTTTCACTTGCTCCAGCATATCTATATGAATTATCTCCTGCACCATTTGCTAATGTACTTGTATGATAATATATATTATTTTCTCCTTGAGTTCCAGTATATTGTGATTTTACATATTCTGATAGTGTTTGTTTATCCGCTTTCTTTTGAATCATCAACTTAGCATTAAAACTTTTTCCCATATTATTCGATTGGTCTTTATCATAATTTACTAATGTTACTGTTATATTCCATTCATCTGTTTTTGTTGGACTTGCAGTAATTTCTTTATTATTAAATAAAGTTATTTCTCCACTTTTATTTGTTATGTCATATCCAGATATACTTGCTCCTTTACCATCAGTT
>UQVR01000037.1 GCA_900544625.1 uncultured Mycoplasmatota bacterium | reverse complement strand
ATTATCTGTTAAAATTATATTAAATGGTGCGGTTGAAATTACAATATAAAAAAAAGATTTTTTATTAAATCTTTTTTATTTCTTTATTTTTCCAAATCTTCTATCTCTAGTTTTATAAACCTCAATTGCTTCTTCTAAACATTTCGGTGTAAAGTCTGGAAAATAAACTTTAGGAAAATAAAACTCTGCATATGATATTTGCCATAACATAAAGTTACTTATTCTATTTTCTCCACTTGTTCTTATTAAGAAATCAACATCAGGTAAATCATTATAAAGATACTCACTATACATCTTTTCATTAATATCTTCTATTTTTAAATAACCTTCTTTTACATCACTAGCTATTTTTTTAGTAGCATCTACAATTTCTTGCCTTCCTCCATAACTTAAACAAAAGTTTACTACTAAACCGGTATTGTTTTTTGTTGCTTCTTCTAATTCATTTATAGCATCAACTATTTCAGGCTTTAAAAAAGATTTTTGAGAAGAAAATAAAACTTTAATATTTTCACTATCATATTTACTTTTAGCTTTTTTAAACCATTTCATAAATAATTCCATTAAATAATTAACTTCTTCACTACTTCTATTGAAGTTTTCTGTTGAAAAAACATATAAACTTAGATAATTTGCTATTTTATTTTTACTCGTATAAAGAATTATTTTTTCTAAGGCATCTGCTCCAGCTTTATGACCTTCACTACGAATTTTGCCTTTTTCCTGAGCCCATCTACCATTACCATCAACAATTATACCAATATGATTTATTGTATCCATTTTATCTCCTTCTTCGACGATGTTTTTTCTTCTTTATTTTCTTTACTATTAATATGACAAATATTACCGCAATACCAATCATTATATAAGTGATAATTGGATAATATTCAATATTATTTTCTAAATAAACATTTGATGTTGCTAATAAGACATCGCCATCATATATTTTAACAACTCCAAGCTTACTTCCCTTTTTAGTATTAAATGTTACTTTATCACTACCTACATATTTATATGTGACTTCTGTATTATTTTTTAGATATTTTTCTATATCCTCACTACCTGTTATTTTATATGTTTTTTCTTTACTAAAATCGACTGGTATTTCTTTTATAAATGTATCATCATTTATAATATTTTTATATCCATAATTATTATTATAATAATCATATATTGTAATTGTATCTTTTACAGCATTATATGGACTTATTGTGCTTGAGTTTATTACCACTAGTAAATAATCGACATTATTTAGTGTTGTAATTGAGGCAAGACACCTTCCAGCATCTTTTGTAAATCCACTTTTTGCACCTTTTATTTCATTAGTATTTAAAATATTTTCATATCTATTTACTGTACTTTCTAAATTTAAACCATTACTTGTTTTATAATTTTTCGTAGTAAAAATGGTTTTAAAAGTTTCATTTTTTAAAGCATATTTTAGTAACTTTGCTAAATCATTAGATGTTGAATAATTATTTTCATCATCTTTACCGACAGGATTTGCATAAGATGTATCATTCATTCCTATTTTTTTAGCAGTTTCATTCATCTTTTTAATGAATTTATCATATCCTAAAGTATTATTTACTACAGCATTTACAGCATCAGCTCCGCTTGGTAAAATAATTCCATATAATAAATCTCGATATGTTACTTTATCACCAACTTTAAAACCTGCTTTTGAATATCCTACCGTACCTTCAAAATCTCTTTCTTTTATCGTTACAATTTTATCTAAATTATCTATTTCTTCAATAGCTACTAAAGTCGTCATCATTTTAGTTAAACTTGCTATTGACGTTTTTTTAGTGTCATTCTTGCTATATAATAGTATATCTTCATTCATATTATATAATGATACATACTCTCCGGTAATGTCAAAATTTTCGGCATAAACACTATAACAAAAGAAAAAAAGGCTAAATAAGAAGAATACTACTTTCTTCATTAGATAGCCTCATAAGTTGTTCCTTCACGAGTGTCTTTAATTACAATTCCCATGTTTAACAATTCTTCCCTTATTTTATCGGCTTTCTCATAATCTTTATTTTTTTTAGCTTCAGTTCTTTCATTAATCTTAGCTAATATTTCATCTTCATTTTGGATTTTCTTAGTTTCACTCTTTAATAAATCTAGACTTAATACTTCATCAAAATCACTTACTAATCTATATTTAGTTCCCATATTGACATCACTTTTTAATAAATCATATAAAACAGTGATACCATTAGCAGTGTTTAAATCATCTTCTAGACAATTAACAAATTTTGCTTTCCAACTATTAAATTCATTTTCATCAATGTTATCATCAAACTTAAGACTTGATGTTTTACTCTTTAATTTTTTATAAGCATTTTCTGCACCTTCTAGAGAATCAAATGAAAATGTTAATTGTTTTCTATAATGACTAAGTAAGCACATATATCTAAAACTTAAAGGATTATACCCTTTTTCTTTTAATAAACTAACTGTTAAAATTGCTCCGTGACTTTTACTCATTTTTCCAGACTCATCGTTTAAATGTTCATTGTGGAACCAATAATTACACCATTTATGTCCAAGATATGATTCACTTTGAGCGATTTCATTTGTGTGATGTGGAAAAATATTATCTACTCCACCACCATGAATATCAAGATGCTCTCCAAGATATTTAATACTTATTCCAGTACATTCAATATGCCACCCAGGATAACCAACTCCCCATGGACTTTCCCATTTTAATTCTTGATCTTCAAATTTAGATTTTGTAAACCATAAAACAAAGTCATTTTGATTTCTCTTGGAATTATCTTCTTCAACTCCAGCGCGAACTCCAACAACCATTTCATCTGCTTTATGATTAGTTAGTTGATAATAATCTTCAAGTTTTGTTGTATCAAAATAAATATTTCCACCAGCTTGGTATGCATATCCTTTTTCTAATAAGTTCTCAATTATCTTTATATATTCATTTATATTAGCTGTTGCTGGGCTTACAATATCAGGCATTCTATTATTTAATAATTCAAAATCATGAAAGAATGCATCGGTATAAAATCTAGCAATATCCATTACTGTTTTATGTTCCTCTTTAGCACTCTTAACCATTTTGTCGTCTCCAGAATCCGAATCACTTGTTAAATGGCCAACATCTGTAATATTCATTACTCTTGTTACGTCATATCCAAGATAACGCAATGTTTTATCTAATATGTCATGACCTATGTAATTTCTCATATTTCCAATGTGAGCATAATGATAAACTGTAGGCCCACATGTATAAAATCCCACTTTGTTTTCATGCCATGGCACAAATTCTTCTATCTTTCTAGTAAGTGTATTATATATTTTCATTTTGTCCTCCTTTATTTTTGACTTTTTAATATTTTTAATGTAATTTCATCATTCTCTGTATTAAATTTAATTATTTTAATTTTATAGTCAGTTTTATATATATCTTTTTCATCTTCTAAAATACTGCTTAATTCAATGTACTCGATACGAGTATTATTTATGACTAACAATTTAGCTAACTTTTCGCCTTCTCTTTCACAATCCTCATCTTTACACCTATTATCTATTACTTTATTATACTTTATATAAATATCATCATCTATTTTTGCTATATCAGATATTTTCATAACGAATTCTTGATTACTATGAGTGTAAATATTTTCTCCTTCATTAAAAAATTTATATATCCATATACCTATTCCAATAAATAATGCTAGTATCAATAACCAACCTATTCTTTTTTTCATTTTTCTAGCCTATTTAATATTTCTTCTTTTCCGATTAGATATAGAGTATCAGCTAATTCTGGTCCATGCATTATACCGCTTGCTGCAATTCTAATTGGCATGAATAGCATTTTTCCTTTTACTCCTGCTTTTTCTTTTACATTATTTATTACTTGTGATAATGCTTCAACTGTCCATTCATTTGTATTTTCTATTTCTTCTTTAAATGTTTTAACTACTGTTGGTATTATTTCATCACTTTTCATAAATTCTTGAGCTTCTTCTTCTATCTTGAAATCCTTATCAAAGAAACCTTTCACTAATTCATTTATTTCATTTCCATAATCTAAATGACTCTTATATATTAATAATAAATGATTAACCCATTCTTCACTTTTACCTTCACAATTAATTGTAAAGTATTTCTTAATCCATTCTAAATATTTATCATCATCCATTTTATTAATATATTGGTGATTAAACCACTTTAATTTTTTTACATCATATTGACTAGATGATTTACTTATTCTTTCTTCATTAAAGTTTGCTATAAGTTCATCCATTGAAAATACTTCTTGATTAGTTTCTGGACTCCATCCTAAAAGTGATAAATAATTTACTATTGCTTCTGGTAAATATCCTTCATTATAAAGATCCATAAATGATGCATCACCATTTCTCTTTGATAATTTATTACCATCTTCTCCAAGAACCATGGCTACATGAATATATGTTGGTTTTTCCCATCCAAATGCATCATATAATAAATTGTATTTGGCTGTTTGGTCTAGATATTCTTTACCACGAATAACATGAGTTATTTCCATTAAATGGTCATCTATTACATTGGCAAAATTATATGTTGGGAATCCATCACTTTTAAGTAAAATTTGATCATCTAAAATACTATTATCTATTTTTACTTTTCCATATATTAAATCTTCAACAATTGTTACTCCTTCTTTAGGCATCTTTTGTCTAATTACATATGGAACATTATTTTTTATATTTTCTTCAATCTTTTCTTTACTTAATCTTGAACATCTTCCATCATATACAAATGGTTTTTTTCTCATTTCAGCCTTTTCTCTCATTTTTGTAAGCTCTTCTTCACTACAAAAACAATAGTAGGCTTTTCCCATTTCTACTAATTTTAAAGCATATTCTTTATAAATATCTTTTCTTTTACTTTGAATGTATGGTCCATATTCTTTTTCATTATTTGGACCTTCATCTATTTTGAACCCACATAAATCAAGAGTATTATAGATGAAATCTATTGCACCTTCAACTTCTCTTTCTTGATCTGTATCTTCAATTCTTAATATAAAATCTCCATTATATTTTTTTGCAAGCAAATATTCAAATATTGCTGTTCTTAAATTTCCTATATGCATAAATCCAGTTGGACTTGGTGCATAACGAGTTCTTACTTTCATACTTCCTCCATTAATCTTCTTTATCAAAGAAACTCTTTACTAAATCCAAAACATTATCAAATTCTTCTTGACTACATCGTTCAATAAATTCAATATTTCTCTCTACATAGTCAATACTTCTGATATGTTCGCATAATACTGAACCTTTTATCTTTTTTAATTTTGTTAACTCATAATGAGTTGGAAAGTTTTTAGTATTTAAGCTTATTGGACATAAAATTGCCATATTTGTAAACTGATTAAACAACTTACCACTTAAAACTAAAGCGGGTCTTTTCCCATTCTGTTCATGACCTTTAATTGGACTTAAATCAATATAAACTATATCTCTTTCTTGTGGTATATATTTTACCATATCTCTTTCCCCTTTGCTTCATCCCAAGTGAAATCATTTTCAACTTTAGAACCATTATAATTTTTAATTCTTAGCTTCAAAGACTCTTTAGGTCTCTTTGCTTTTGTTATTATTATCCTGTTTTCTTCTCTAACTATATTGATAGCATCGCCTGATTTAATATTTAAGGCATCTAAATAAACTTTTGGTATTCTAACGCCATTAGAATTACCCCACTTTTGCACTCTATATGACATACTTTATCCCTCCATATCTAATATATACAAAGTTTATATGAAAGTCAAGAAAAATATCTAATTTTTTTAATTGTAGTATTAAAAAACATTATGATTAATAATTTTTTCATAACGTTTTATAACTATTTATTATAAATTAATATTTTTACTTTTTCTGTTACCACTTAGTAAGCCATTTGCAAAGTAATTATTATATTTTTCTGTAAATAATGTACAATGATTTATTTCTTCTTCAATATGTTCATGTTTTATAAGTTCTATTTCTTCATTATTAATATTTAAACCATGATCTCCAATATTCCATTCTTCCATATACATAAATTTTTTATTTTCAACATTATAGAATCTATGTCTATGTATTGTTGTAATAATTGTTTCATCACTAAAATACCAATTGTCATAACATGTATGTTTTTTATTCATTTCTCCATCACATTCAACAACTGTATCTGTATCTAGTTCTAATGTAAATGGATTTATGCATATTACTTTATCTCCGACTTTGATATCTTTTAACTTCTTACGTCTTCTTCTCTTTTTACCTTTTTCATCTATTTCTTCAACATCTATTAGAGTTTCTGGGGTTAAACACCTCATACCCCAGTTATTTATGTAATACTTATTATCTTCAGTGTATGGCTTCCATGCAGATTCGGAATTAATATATTTAAAATATCCAGTATCTACATCTTTTAATTGTTGTTTTATTTTATTTGTTCTTTTTATTATAAATGGATGACTACTGTAGCAATCACAACCTGAAGCGGTGCCTAGATATGCACAGCCTTTGTAAGTGGCATAATTTGAGGAAACAGCTGCAGAATCTGTATATAAAGCTAAAGCGTCATATTTTATTCCTTTGCTTTGATTTATTAATAATAAGTTGTCATTTATAGATTTTGGGCAAGCAACAGGATAATAGGCATTATTCTTATTAGCTATATAGTCAGACTCAAGAAAAGTTAAAAGCTTATCTTTATAACCCCATCCATCTGAATATTTGGAATCAAGCCACTCTTCCCAAGTCATTTCTTCTTCTGCTTGATATTCAACATCATCTAGATAAAATGAAAATGTATTAAAATCAATCAAAATACTCTTTATAAAATTATTAGAATATTTACCAATACTGTCACTAACTTTTGTTACTACTTTATAATTTGTGTGATTACTTAAATTACTAAATGTATAACTATTACTTGTGCTTTCTGTAAAAGTACTTCCATTATCTATTGAATAGTAATATTTTGATATGTTATTTGTTCCTTTAGTGGCTGTTACTGTTGCTGTGATTGAATTAGATGTTTTACTTGTTTCTACTTTACTTATTACTGGCAAATTA
>UQVR01000036.1 GCA_900544625.1 uncultured Mycoplasmatota bacterium | reverse complement strand
TGCCATACCGACGACGCCGATCTGTTGCTTTGACATTGTTTACTCCTGTCAGGGGTGATATTGCGAAACATAACTCAGGTCAATGTAGATGCTATGTTAACTCAGGATACATAAAATCGATAATTTTTAAGGTTGACAAAAATACTATTGAGCATTCATGCTTTTACATAACCGTTTGGATTCTTTTGTTGCCAATTCCAGGCATCTCGAACCATTTCTTCCAACCCACGCTTCGCTTTCCATCCAAGTTCCCTATAAGCCTTAGAAGGATCAGACCAACACTCAGCAATATCACCAGGTCGTCGTTTACTGAATACATATGGAACTTTATGTGCAGTAACTCTCTGAAATGCATCAACAAGTTCCAGTACTGAGTATCCTGTGCCCGTCCCGAGATTATAGATCTTGCAATTTGCTCCTTCATTTCGATGTTCTAACGCCGCAACATGCCCTTCAGCAAGATCCATGACATGGATATAATCACGAACACCTGTACCATCTTTTGTTGGATAATCGCTACCAAAGATAGTGAGGTGTTGTTGCTTCCCTATAGCAACTTGACATATATATGGCATTAAGTTGTTAGGTATACCATTGGGATCTTCCCCTATTTCACCAGATGGGTGAGCACCGACAGGGTTGAAATATCTTAAGATGGTAGTTCTAAAATCAGGGAATGCATGTGAATAATCAATAAGGAATTTTTCTACGAATAACTTCGACGTGCCGTATGGATTCGTTGTACCTCCAATTCTACAATTTTCATCTAAAGGTATCCTTTCTGGTTCACCATATACTGTAGCTGATGAGCTAAAAATCAAACTTTGTACACAAGCTTCCCCCATCGCATCTATTAATGACAATGTACCAGAAACGTTATTTTGATAGTATTTCAATGGGTGAGAAATGGATTCCTTTACAGATTTATAGCCTGCAAAATGAATAACGTCAGAAATAGTGTTTTCTTTGAATATTTTGCGTAAGAGCTCTTTGTCAAGTATATCACCTCTATAAAAGCGACTATCATACCCGGTAATTTTTTTAACTTTATGCAAAGATTCGTAGCATGAATTTGATAAATTATCGAGTATTATAACTTCCTCACCTTTTTCTAGTAAAGTTATAATAGTATGCGAAGCGATATAACCAACTCCGCCAGTAACAAGAATAGCCATAAAACACTCCGGTAGATATTAATCTCTATATTAGATTATTAATTTAAGCAATTTATTCGCGGCTTCTATTTCATTAAACTTTTTCTCTGCAATTATTCTACTTTCTCTACCCATTATGGTTATGCTCTGAGGGTTTTGTATAAAAAATACCATTGCGTCCGCTAGAGACTGAATATCAAATGGTTGGATCATGATTCCATTTACCATATTGATAATTGTATCACGACAACCAGGAACATTAGTTGTAATTATTGGAAGCCCAATAGCCATCGCTTCTTGAGTACTTCTTGGTACACCTTCTCGGTAAGATGGCAAAACGAAAACAGAGATATTAGATAAATAACTTTTAACATTAGAAACTTGACCTAAAAATTTGACAACCCCCTCTGATTCCCATTTTTTTATCTCATCTTCGGTTATACCACCAGGATTATCATCAATTGCGCCAGCAATACTAAATTCGACCTCAGGAAATTTTTTTTTCACCTGGCTCGCGGCCAAAACAAATTCGCGAATACCTTTCTCGACTAGTAATCGCGAAACCATCCCAAAATGTATTTTATCAATCTTTGGTTGCTTATAACTAAATTCTTCTAAATTAACACCAATTCCACCAATTATTTCATAATTCTTTATGGTGATTTTATTATCAATAATGAGATCATTAAAATCATCCTTGTTTAAGAAAAAAACTTTATTACATAATGGCAAGCTAATTCTGTATAGCATAGTTTGTAAACATTTTAATACCTTCCTTTTGAGACTAATTGGACTAGAATTATTCGTATAGCAAAAACCAAGTCCTTCCAAGAGACTAAATATTTTTTTCACCCCTGCTATTTTAGCAGCTAAAGAACCGTAAATAACAGGTTTTGGAAAAAAAGAAAGAACAACGTCAGGTTTTATTTTTTTTATTTTTTTATTTAATTTGTATGTATTCCAAATATCAGAAAAAGGATTTGTACCTGAACGGGAAAAAGAGTATGAGTCAGGTTTGGCTCCGTAGCTGGCAATTATGTTGAAGTTTTCTTGATTAGAATCCATCGTTAATGTATAAACTGTGATATTTTTTTTAATCAACTCTCTTATTAACTTCTCTCTGAATAATACAATAGTATCAGAGAGGTTTCCTATTAGAAGTATTTTCATGGGTAAAATTCCGCAAGAAGAAAATATTGCACCATAGGTAAATGGTCCATTATTATTAAAGTAATTTGTATTATTACCATTGAATGGCTATTCCAATATGTTACTCATTTGCAATACCGTGTATTATATAGAGTTTGCTCAAATGATTCTAATTTAAATTAGTTAATTATGCTAAAATATAAATCATTCTTCATGAGAAGATGATTTAATATAAACCTTAACAATATGAATTAAAACAGAAAAAATACCAATAAATGAGAAACGTAATAAAAATTCACGTAGAGAATAACCCGCGACTTCGGCGTAACCCAATCTCTTCCTTTGTGTAGATGCACTATGTATACGATATTTTAAGAGGCATTCATCCATATTATCCCATTTGATATTCTTCCGTCTTAATCTTAACCAGAGATCATAGTCCTCTGAATTAAATCCAGCATTGTAGCCTCTCGCTGCAATGAGTATTTTTTTTTTGATTAGTATAGTGCTATGCGAAAAAGTATTCCTAAAATATAATTGTTTGTTAATTTTATTTAACCCTTTAGGATAATGTTTAATCCCAATAGCTTCTCCATTTGTATCTATGTGAATTATATCCGAACCTACCATATCTAAATTATGTGACCTTAAATATTCCAACTGTTTAGTTAATCGCTCAGGTAAACTAATGTCATCAGCATCCATGCGGGCAATATAATCACCCGATGCGTTAGAAATAGCGAGGTTAAGCGCATGTGATAGTTGGCCTATTTGTGTTTCATAAATTTTGATTCGCTCATCTTTAAAAAATTTTTTTATATACAAACTAATACAGTGAGCTTTATCACCATTAGCCACAAAAATTACTTCGATATTTTGATATGTTTGTTCAAGAATTGAGTTTATTGCCAGAGGTAGAAACTCATCTATTTTATTTGATGCCATAATTATGCTTATTAATTTATTTCCACTCACTTTATAAGCATCCTTATTCTGTTAATAACTCGTTCAAGAAATGTATAGTGCCAACTTTGTTGCCAGTGATGAATGGCATAAGTATGAGGAGTTATATCACAATAGAAAAGTTGTTTAACTTCATTTCGCTTATTATCAAAGGGATTATAAGGATAAAAATATTCCTTATCATAAATGGTTGTTTCATCTTTAAATCCATTTACTGTATTAAATATATCAGTAAGTATTTTTGGTATAGATTCGTATGTATGTCCTGTGCGCAATTGTAATTCTTGGATTACTAAATTGACAAATCTCCCATCTTTTTCACTCCCCATTATTGCTGCATTAATAAGCTCCTCTGATTCTTTCGCTGTAAAGAATTTATTATTTAAAAGCGGAGAAATATCTTTGATCAATTCCACATCAGTATCAAGATAGACTCCCCCCATGGTTTTAAGCGCATAGAATCTTACATAATCAGCAGCAAATGCATATCGTTTATCTTCTAACGCATTTTTTACATAAGGTACTGATAATGGCGAATTATCTTCGTTCCATTCAATGATATCCCAACCAGGCAAAACTTTTTCCCATGTCCCCATACATTTTTTAACTAAAGCAGGTTTATCCCCGCCCCCGAACCAACAGTAATGTATTATTTTAGGTATCATTCCTAAACAACCTCTTGCAAAATAAAGAATAAGTAACTAGTGAACATAATTGAGCTAATATAATACCTAAAAAAAGATAATATACATTTAACATTAATAATCCATATGAAAAGAAAATCATATAAATAATAAAATTTATTCCATCTGCGATGGCAATATCGGTAAAATGTCGTGACATATAAACAAATCTAGCATAAGGCTGTTCCATTGATTGTATCAAGTATAGTAATCCACCAGTAATTATACTTAATACATACCATTCAATATTTATATTTGTACCATTATATAATATAATAGGTAAAATACAAAGCCATGCAACGATTTGAAAAATACAAAAATCAATTGAAGAAAATAATGACACTTTTTTTATATCACCGTATTCTACTTCACTTAACCTTTTTTTTCTTATGCTGCCCACCCAAGCATTTACTTTATATTGAGAGAATAATTGAAAAACAGCCGTTGAAATCTTACTTGCGTATGAATATATAGTTAAACCGCCTACCGGCGCAAGTATATTAAGCGCATACGCAGTTAAAAGATCTTTCACAATAAAACCACTGTTTGCAATCCTTGTTTTCCATGTTGGAATAATACATACATAAACAGGCTTTAGAGATATGTCATAATTAATATATAGTTTAAGATGTACGACCTCACCAATTACTATTAGAAGCCAACATAACGAAAGCAGAACAAATAAATCCTGAGGGTTTGAATGTAATAAATATTTTTGGAACACAGTAATACTTATAACACATATGGCATAGCCGATGGCATCAAAAATATAAAATGCTTTAAGCCGCCCAAGATAAACAAAAACATTCTTAAGATACTGATGAAGTTGGAAAAATAAAGAGTAGAGACACCCTGCAAAAAAAAAGTTTGTAAAGTTCATAGTTAAAATCACAAATGGTAGGATATTTATGATCAAACAGTAGATAAAACCATTAGAAATAATATAACCTAAAAATTTTAAGCTTGAACTCGAACTCAAACGAGGTAACAATCCATACCAAGAAATTTGTAGAATAGTTCCAATGGTTGAAAGTAAAGTAATCGTAAATAATATAAAATCAGATTTTTCATTTATACCAAAGAAGAAACCTATCGCAAAGAAAAAGATCGTCGACGTTCCTAGAGTGAAACAAGGAAGAATAGTGTTTCTTAGCTTCGAAAGAATTTTAATATACATAAGATTGGAAATAAAATGAGTGACAATAACCCAATGACCATATTACTATTTTTTAGTATGGTAAAAAATATATAGTACATCATCAATAATGATGCTTTAAGTTTTGTTTTAAAATTATCAGCATTAATTAATAGAATATAATAATAATATGATGTTCCAAAAGGACTGTTTCGCAGGAGTAATGAATAACTTGAACTAAGCCCTCCCTCTAAATATTTTATTACTAATAACGGTTCATTTATGAAAATTTTTTCCCCATCGAGGTCCAACCAATATGCGTCTTCTGTAATAAACTTTTCCTTTGGAAATGCATTAAATATTTTCTCTTTAAGCACCCGGGCTTTATAAAAGTCAATCCGATCACCTAACCGCTGAAACTTATAAAACCACTCATAATGACTCATTCGTAATGCCGAAGAGTTGCTAATATAACTTACAGGTGTGAAATCACTTTTAACTTTAACACCTGAAATGCCAATTATTTTATCATCGCCATTAACACTCTCTTCATCTAATATATTTTTTACTCTTATTAAAGCATCATCCAATAAAAAATCATCGCTATCAATCACCACAATATAATCGCCGGAAGCATTCTGAATCCCTCTAATTACAGCACAATTTTTACCTTTATTCTCTTGATAAAAATATTTTATATCTGTGATGTTTTTATTATGTTTTTTGAAGTGATTAACTTGTTGTTGTGTATGATCTTCAGAACCATCATCAATTATCACCCATTCGAAATCGATACCCTCTTGATTATTAAGACTTTTGAACAATGAGCTTAACTCATCTGCCCTATTATAGGTAGGAGTAATAACAGAAAATAATATAGTCACAGTATTTTTCCATTATAAATATAATCAAAACCAGAATCAAATTGATTTATGAAGCTATTAAGTCGCATAAAACAGTACGCTAGTATAATTACTAAAAAAAGATATCTACTTCTCACATTAAATTGCATTAGCATTCTAACTACTAAAATGAAGTAAAAAAAACGAAAAAATTCTAGGAATCTAGCCAATGATGGGATTGTATAAGACAATAATAGTATGCATAGTGAAGAATATAGTATACTTCTATATATTTTATACTCTTTACTCTCTCTAAACACGGAATTTTTTTTAATTATATAAAATGCAACAAATGCTATTGTTAACTCAATTACATTTGCAATGCTTGGTAAGGTACGCTGCTCCAGATAGAGAGTTATATTATTATTTTTTATCGTCATATCATTTATGACAGTGATTATATCAGATAAAAATGGTGTAATAATTAATAGCGAGCCAATTGTAAAAAGAAAACCAGCCTTCTCGGCTCTGTATAAAATATAAAAAACTACTCCAGCAAAAATAGCGGTCTCATGAAATAATGAAGATAGAATCAAAAACAAACAGGCAAAAATATTTTTATTATTTTTGAAAAATGATATTGCTAAAATAAAAAAACCAACGGAAATTGACTGCCTAATTAAAATAAAATCCAACCATAAAAAACTAGTTGAGTAAAATAAAAACAAAACCAAAGTTGGTTTTTCAGTTTCACGATAAATAAAAATCGCCTGAAGAGTTATGCAGATTATTGATGAAATGATAATAAAAAAAGGATATTCTCCAAAATTTTTAACAAACATATTTAAACTATAATAACCATATCCATAGTTAAAAATTTCATCAGGAAGAGCGTTAAAATATTTTTCATACACATAAAAATCATCTCCTCCATTGCCACGAATAGCAGTTAACAGTAGTAATATAAAACAAGGAAATAAAAAAAATAACAAATTTTTTTTATGACTTAAATCTAAAAGCGCAAGAAATGATAAAAAGACAAATATTGTATTGTAAATAAGCATAGTATGATAATTTAATTGATATGTTTTCTTTAAGTGCAATACATGTCAAAACGATATGTATTACCTATTCTTGCTTTGTTAACAGTAAAAAGACAATTTTTCCAAAACTATTATTTTTAATTTACTCGGATTGAACTTGACACGCTACCGCCCCTGGCTTTACAGCTACCAGAGCACTGCATGCATGTCTACGATGTGACGAGCGTTACCCACTCGCGCTAAACCCGAAAAATT
>UQVR01000035.1 GCA_900544625.1 uncultured Mycoplasmatota bacterium | reverse complement strand
ATAAAGAAATGAATATAGTTGATGTAATTAATAATATAACAGATTTTTCTAGTAGAATATGGCAAATACATCCGTTTAGAGAAGGTAATACTAGAACTACAGCATTATTTATAGAAAAGTATTTAGTATCACTTGGATACGATGTGGATAATACTATGTTCAAAGAAAAATCAGTTTATTATAGAAATGCATTAGTAAGAAGTAATTATTTTAATAATTATTTAAATATAAAAGAAGATAATAGTTTCTTAATTAAATTTTATGAAAATTTATTATTAGGTAAGAATAATAATCTGCATTCAAAAGATTTAATTGTAGAAGAATTATTTAATGAGGAGAAATAAAAAAGAGGCGCTAGTACAGGCTTATTAATTTAATAGGTTTTTGTAATGGCGTTTTTTAGTAGGAGGAAGTGAGATTAATGTATACAAGTGATAGAATGAGATTTATAACTGAATACATGTCAGCATATAAATCAAAAATAGAATTGTCAAATGAAAAAGGATTGTTTGATGCGGCTAAAATGTTCGAATTATTTGCGTTGGAAATATGTAAATTGTATTTTAAACAAAATTTTTATAATTTAAACACAATAAAATCAAATTTTCCAATTTTTGATTTAATATCCGAAGATGAAAAAATATATATTCAAGTTAGTACAGAAAAATATGTGCCTAGCAAGATAAAGAAGACATTAGAAAAATTAAAAGATTCAAAAGAACCAAAACTTCAAAAACTAAATAATGCTTATTTTTTTATGTTGGATAATTCTAGTGTTAAAAGGGTTAAAGATTTAACTGGTGATAATCAAATTGGAAATATTTCATTCGTTAGAATAGAAAATTTAATTACTACCAAAGATATTATTAATAAAGCTGAAACTGATATGCAATTTCAAGAAGATTTTTATAAATTGATAAAAAAAGAATTTGAAAATTTTAATGAGAATGTAACAAAGCTTATTAGCGAAATAGAAAATTCTAAGAATGTTGGATTAAAAAATATAGAAACTTTAATTAATAATGAGTATGAAATTGATAGAGAAGACATTGTATCTAAAATAAAAGTAGAAAACAAAAAGTTTATTTCTATACAAGGTAGAGAAGGTAGTGGAAAGTCAGCATTATGCAAAAAAATAGTAGAAAATGAAGAGATTGTTTTATATGCTCGTGCAGAAAGGTTTGTAGAGTCAAAACATTTAGAAGAAATTTGGAATTTAGATATTAATAAAATATTAGAACTTATAAATGGGAAAAAAATAGTTTTTTTCATAGATGCACTAGAATTTATAGCAGATTCTCCTAAAATACAATTAGATTTGTTTGAGACATTGTATAACGTAGTAAAAAAATATGAAAATAGTTATATAGTCACATCTTGTAGGACAAGCGATAAAAATGCTTTTTTAAAATTAGAATCAAATTATTCCATACAAACTTATAATATAGATGATATAAATGAAGAAGAATTGAATAAGATAAAAAATAAGTATCCAATAATTAAAACAATTTCGGAAAATAGAAGTTATTTAGAATTATTAAAGACACCTTTTTACATAAATTTAATTATAAGTAAATCAATAGATGTTGAGAATATCAATGATGTCAATGAATTTCGTAAATATATATGGGAATATATAATTTGTTTAAAAGAAAAAAGTAAAAATTATAAAGTTTCATATAATAGAGTAATGGAACAAATAAATGAAATTGTATTTGATAGAGCTAAATGCTTTTCGCTTGGTACTAATACAGATAAGATTGATAATGATATACTACAAATATTAAATACAGAAGGAATTATTGTAAATAATAAATTTGGCGTTAGGTTAAAGTATGATATATATGAGGACATTTGCTTTGAAATGTATTTTGATAACCAATTTAAACAATGTAAAGGTGAATATTTAAATTTTTATCAAAATATAGAGAGTATGGGAAGATGTGTTTATAGAAGATACCAAATATGGATTTCAAACAAATTATTTATAAAAGAGAGTAAAGATAAATTTTTATATAAATTGATTTTTTCTAATGAGGTATCTGATGAGTGGAAAAAGCAAACTGAAATAGGAATAGTAAAATCAGAATATTGTCAAAACTTTTTTGAAGATTATGAAAGAGAAATATTAGAAAATAATTTATTAAAAGAATTTATCGATGTAATAAATATGTTTTCGTTTGATTCTAAAATAATATACATAAAAGATAAATTTCCAATGCTACATTTGAAACCAATTGGAAATGGAAGAGCTTGTTTAATAAAAACTATATATAACAATTTAATTTATAAAGAAGAAAATACTGATTTTACAAAAATAGTTAAGTTATGTTCAGACTATACTTTACAAAATAATATTAAAAATGAAGTGGCTAATTCTACTTGTAACATATTACAATATTATGTTGATTTAAAAATAGATAATTATAGCGATAATTATTATAAAATTATTGATGATATAGATATGTGTCTCGTTGGAATATATAGATTATCAAAATATTCTAATGCATGGATAAAAAACTTTTTTGAGAAACTTTTTAAATATTTATTAAGTAATAATCAAAAACAACAAAGGGTTGCTAGAGACATTGTTGAATGGACATTAAAAAACGCACATTTTAATATGCTTAAATATTGTTCAAAAGAAATTTGCACGTTATTAAATAATTATTGGTTAGAAAATGGTAATGATAATGACGAACAATATTATGATTATAGATATGAAATGTCTTATGAATATAAATATGGATTAAGTAAACAAATAGATAATTATAATTATGAATTTAGAAAAGTGGAAGATAATTTATTTTTAAACAATTTATATTATGCAAACTTTAATAATGGTTTTAAATGGACAATAAATTTTATAAATCAATGTGTGGAAAAATATTATCAAAATTATTCCGATGAAATATTAAAAATTCAAATAAAATTTCAAGATAACAATATAAGAGAATATTATGGTAACCCCAATATGTGGGTAGCTGGTATTGTAGAACATTCTGTTCCTACGCTAATTGCTGATATGGTATACTGTTTAAGAAATTTTATATTAAAACATTTAGAAATATATAAAGCTGATATAGAATTATTTAAAGATTTTTCAGAATATATTAAAAATAATATATATTCAAAATCAAATAATATAATCTTATTAACTATAATTGAAAGTGTTGGAATGACTTTTGAAAGCGAATTACCGGGTTATGCGATAGATTTGGCAACAAGTATTGAAATAGTAAATTGGGATACAAATAGATATACTTTGTACTTAGATAATCCAACACTAGATAGTTTAAAACAACAAATGTTATTAGCGGTAGGGTTGCCAAAATTGGAAGAGAGATATAAACTTCCTAAAAAATGTAATATGAATATACAATCTTATGTTGCAAATTCACAAATATATTTTGGAGATAAAATTAGACTTAGAGTATATGAAATTATTGATTATTTATATTCTAAATTTAATAATGATGAAAAAGGTTCAATGAACTATTTGCAGATTCAAAAAATGGATTTAAGAAATGCTAAGGTGACTAAAATAAATGATAATACATTTATGCTAGAGGCACAAATAACAGGTGAAGCTGAAAAAATAGTTGAAAAGCAAAAAGAAATACATGAACCTGAAAATGAACTATATAAAGAAATTTTAGAATATAAGAATAATAATGGTAGCATTGATGAATTGATTAAAATAGTTGATAAATTATTAAATATGTGTTCTGATGAAAACATGAATATTGTTTATGAAAGATTATTAATTGCAAGCATAGCTGCAGCACTAAATAAAGAAGACTTAAACTCAGAAAAGAGAAATGAATATTGTTTAATTTGGGTAAGTGGAATAAATAAAATTTTTGATAATGATACATTTAATTCAGAAATATCTTTATTTTCAATATTACTAAATCAGTTATCAAAGAATATTAGTGTTGATGTAAGCAATGATATAAAAAATCTTATGTTAAAAATAATTTTAAATGAAGAGCATAATGAAATAATATATAAGTATGGTATTTATTTAAAACAACATCTTTTTCAAAATAAAAAAATTGCAAAATCAATTTTTAATACTATTGTTCAGTTAGCTTATGATGAAATGCAACATCAAAAATATAATGCTGATTATTTGAAAAAAACAAATAGTGAAGAAGATTTTGTATTTGTTCCGAACATGCAACCAAAACTATATGGTGTAGATAAATATATAGAAAACGCTGGACATAATAATTATATTAGTCAAAAAGACAATATAATTCAAAAATATTTATATTGTGAAGAAGAATTAGAAATTAATTCATTTGAAATAAATAATTATGATATATCAACACTTTGTTATGTTTCTAATTGTGGTTTGGATTATGATGATACAAATTTTATAAATATAATGGAAGGGATTTTAAGTTGCATTATTGAAATTAACAATAAAAGTAACTGTATTCATAAAATTATTAATAGTTATAATCGAAGAGAAATTATTGATCATTTTGATAGAGAAATTATTAAGAGTGCTGGTAATTGGGAAAAAGGGGTTAATTTACTATTTGATAAGATTAATTTTTCGGAATTTTCGCGTGACAATGTTGAATTGTATGAAGATATTTTTGGTGGATTTTCTTGTGAATTTTATGATTCGTATGTTGAAAAAAATAGAAGAACACTTTGCAAGAAAAAAATCAAATATATTGAAGATAAAATTACTAACATTTCAGAGTTAGTTGTAAAGAAATATTTATTTAAAATTTTATTTTTTTCAATTAATAAATACTATCATTGGGATATAGAAAAATGTAAAACTTCATATGATTACAATGATAAAATGTTTCTAAATAATCAATTAGTGAAATATGGAAAATATTATCCAAAAGAAGCAATTTATACATTGTATCAATTAAATATTGAAGAATTGTTACCTGAAATTTTGATTTCTGTTGAGAGCATACTTTTTGAAACAACATTAGATAATAATAAATTAATTAAAGAATTAAAAGGTGATAGTGAACAAATTATTAATATGATAATTGTTAAAGCATTTGTTTATCATAGCGATAAGATTAAAGAAGATAAAGAATTACTTGAAGCATATGAAAAATTATTAAAAAGATTAATAGAATTAAATTATGCTAAAGCCTGTATAATATTAGATGAATTTAGAATACATTAATTATATGAAAAAAGAGACCTGGTCCGTTAAAGGACTAGGTCATCTTTGCTTTGAGGTTTTACTATTTCGTATTCTTCATAATCATACGATTTTTCTTCTGGTTCAGGTAATGTTTCGTTATGTTCTAATAAGATAGTGGGCTTAGTTTCTATAATGTTATTATTTAATCTTTTATTTTGTAATTCTATAATATTAACAATAGTTCAAGTCTATTTTGATACATATGGGAATATGTATTTAAAGTTTCATCTATTTTTGAGTGCCCTAGATATTTAGCAACTAAAGTTATATTAGCACCACTATCAATTAATAATGATGCACAACTATGCCTAAAATCATGAATCCTAATATCTTTTACCCTAGCCATAAAAGCATTTTTTGTTTTTCTATCTAATAGAGTGGTAGCAGCTAATGGAT
The DNA here is from genome assembly GCA_900544625.1 of uncultured Mycoplasmatota bacterium. Lineage (GTDB taxonomy): Bacteria > Bacillota_I > Bacilli_A > RF39 > UBA660 > Onthocola_B. The sequence continues at coordinate 1,976 of UQVR01000035.1, read as the reverse complement.
CAATATTACCGAACACATACCAAGAATCCCTAAAACCATAGTAATTAGCATCATCATTATATAAGTCAGATAAATCTTTTAATAAAAAATTAGGTATAGGTATAGTTCTATAACTTGAACTTGTTTTAGGACTAGTAATAGTATATGGTTTATCAGTTTTAGGGTCTGGTACTTTAACAATATTTTTATTAACAGTTAATGTACTTCTATTGAAATTAATATCATTCCAAGTAAGTCTTCTAAGTTCACCATTTCTAAGTCCACAATAAAATAAAGTTTGAAATGCGCATCTAAACTTTAAATCAGTTTCAACAGATAAAAATCTTTGAAATTCCTCTAAAGTATAAAAGCCATTTCTTTTTTTTCTTTCGTTAGGATTAGTAAAATTAGTCATTTTATTATATGTTTATACAAAGTTAATACCATACCATTTTATACAAAAATTCATTAATGCTTTTAAATATTTATAAACACATTTTTATATCTAGTAGAAATAGATTTACTATTCATAAATTGTCTCCACATTTCGAAATGTCTAATATTAAAAGCTTATAATTTAATATTTTCTAAAGGTTCTAAATATACCATCATATTTCTATAATTAGATAGAGTAGTTACTTTTACTTTATCTTGTTGATGTTGATAATGCTCTTGTATCAAGTCTTTAAAAGTTAAATCAGTAAACACATTTTGATTTTTAATTTTCATTTTATATTCTGCTTCGGGGTCTTTTGCTTCTGTACGAGTTGCAAATTTTTTAGAATGATATCTATGTCTTTTACCAAGTAAATCCTTATATGATAAGTCTACAAAACAACTTCTACCACCTTTTGTACAATCATTATTTTTAGCTTGTCTTATTGATATAATTATCACATCCTTTCTTTTTAAAATAAATTATGAAATTCTTCAGCATTACCTTCAGCTTCTTTATTAAGTTTTTTAGTATCTTTAATTGAATTAGCTAAATTAATATAATCACTTATATATTTCATAGGCTTTATATTTAGCTTAATATCTAAAGCATCAGACACTTTTTCAAAAGAATTCTTCCAATAATCTATTTTTTCATCTTTATTTTTTATTTCTATACTTTATTTCTTAACATATTTTTTAGAGTTAATTAATTCTTTATTATTCTTATATAAGTTATTTTCATTAGATAGATTACTAATTATTCTTTCATTAGAATCTAATTTACTTTTATTTATGTTATTTAATTTTTCTAATTTTGAAAAATTTGAACCCTCTTATAACGATATCATTATTTATAATAACGGTAATTGCTATCTGTTTACCGGTATCACCAGTGTGGGCTCGGATAACAGTATTATCGGATTAATGATGGTGGATTTAAGAACGAAGGAAGCAATACAATATACCATGAGCGGCGCCACCGAAAGCGCAGCTATGAGTTCGGCAGAGGGTAAGGTGCAGGACTTGGGATACCGTGCGACTTATCCGATTTTGTTGAATGTACAGTCACAGCCTACTTATTTTATGACATTGAAAGATGGGGAAGGGCTGGTCAAACAGTATGCTTATGTATCGGTCAAAAGCTATGATTTGGTTGGAGTTGGCACCACGGTGACAGAGGCAAAGCGTAATTATGAGGCTGTGATCGGCTCTCTTTCCGACAGCCAGGTTGAAGACGATAAGACCGTGACAGCAACCGGAAAAGTGGTGCGGATCGCCGGCGAATTTGACGGCAATCAAATGCAATACAGCATGATTTTGGACACCAATCCGAATTTGATTTTTACGATTGGCGCGGATAAGAGTGCAGAGTTAGCTTTGACTAAAGAGGGAGACAATGTTTCATTGACTTACGCCGAGCAGGAAAGCGGTGTTGTGAAAGCCAACAGCTTTGATAATGTCGAATTTACCCAAAGCAAAGCGGCATCATGATATAGGCGTCGATTTGTTCAAAACGCGAAACATCATATTTTTATCGGTTTTCAGTAAATATTTAATCG
>UQVR01000034.1 GCA_900544625.1 uncultured Mycoplasmatota bacterium | reverse complement strand
TTTTAATAATGGAATCTCTAGATGTTGTTTCTTTTATTTTAACCTTAGTCATAATTATTTCTCCTTTCTTAAAGGCCTATTATACAAGCATTTATTTCTATTGCAATAGTTTCGACACCATACGACATAACCTTACACACTCAAACCTAAGTTTTTACATTTATAGACGCAAAAATATATCACTATATACACATTTTTTACAAATAAAAAACTAATATCTCATTAGTTTTTATTATATTAGATTTTGGCAATATTCTTCTTTTAAATCTAAATTCTCATTATATATTTCAAATATTTTTTTACTTATTTCTTTAACTTTCACATCATAATTATTGTTTCCATACAAAGTTAAAATAGCAATCAAATAAGGATAATTTGTATCATCATAAATTCCTATATCATGATAACTTACATCATAATAACCATATTTATGTAAAAAAACTTTTTCATCAAAATTTAAATAATTCATATTTCTATTATTCATAGATTCTTTAATTAACTTTGTATAATCATCATCAACTTGAAACAATTTATATAATCTGTCTAAAGATTTAATAGCTAAATCCGCAGTATAATTTCTTATAAAAGGATCATAAGATTCCATAACTAAAATATACTCTTCAAAATACATTTTCAAATTATCTAACCCTATATATTTTATCAACATAAAATATGCTGTATTATCACTATAAACTAACATGTATTTTATCATTTCACTTAAAGATACTTCATCATAATACTTATGTTGCTTCATTCCAATACTTCCTTGCATTGCATCACTTGGTTTATATACTAATTTAGTTTCTAAATCTAATTCATTATTTCTATACTTTTCTAACAAATAGATTACTACGAATACTTTTGATGTACTTGCAGAATAATATATTTTATTTTCATTAACCTTTAACTCATAATTATTATTTAAATCTTTAAAATAAATAGCTACCCCACTTTTAGCATAAATATTAGAAATATCTGCAAATTTTTCATCAACAACAGTATCTTTAAAAGGTTCATTCATACATTGTAAATATTTTTGTTTTTTTAACCTTTCTTCATCTTTAAAAGCATTCAAAGTTTGTTCCATAAATGTATTTTCATTATTGAATTTATATTTAATAAAAAAGAAACCACTAGCTAAACAAATTAATATAATTAATATAATCCCTATTATTTTTTTCATAAACTACCTCACACAAATATTATAATGCAAATTTTATGATTTGCAAATATATAGTTACTTGCGTATGCTAAATTATTGTGATATTATGAATATAGCTTTAAAGGTTGTGATTTGATGAAGAAGAAAAATGGTTTTTTATTTACCTTATTTTGTATAATATTAATTATATTAACTACTTTATTAATATTTAATTTATTTAGAATTTATAATAAAACCAAAAATATAAATTTATTATCAGAATATATTATAAAAGACAATGAAATAACTAACAAAAATGGTTTAAATAAAGAAAATAGTTCATATATATTTAAAGGAGAAATAAACAATAACTATATTTTATATAATAATCTTTTATGGAGAATTGTGAAAATAAATAATGATAGTTCAATAACTTTAATATTAGATGACTATATAAATATGTTGCCTAAAAATTTAATAAATGTGTTTTTTGAAAATTTAACTACCAATTTAAACACAGATTATTTAACTAAAAACAAAATATGTATAGATGAAATGAACGACAACGAAATAACGTGTAATAAAACTAACAACGATTCATATATAAGTTTATTAAGTACCTATGATTATCTAAACTCATTTTACGAAGAAAAAACATTTATCACAAAAGATAAAGAGATAATGTGGTTATATAATAATGACAATCATACAAATGGCGATAGTATTAGTAAATCAAATGAAAATAATTTTTATGAAATTAGACCAGTTATAACTTTAAAAGCAAATACAACATATAAGGATGGAAACGGAAAAAAAGATAATCCATACAAAATTGATGATGAACCATTCGGATTAGGAAGCATAATAAAAATAAACAATGATACTTATGTAGTTTATGATTTTATAAATGACATTAAATTAATGAGTTTAAAAACAATTGATAACCTAAATCGCGAAAAAGTATTAGATTACTTAAATAACGAATTATATGAAAATATAAATTACAATAACTTATTAAATAATTTAACTATTTATAAAGGAACCTACAACAATAAAAAAGATGATTTATTAAAAGAAAAAGAAACAAGAAAAATTGGTATACCAAATATCTTAGATATAAAAATAAATAATGATATAACTAATTATTATTTACCAAACAAAATTAATAATTTCAATTTAATTTATGATAATCCCATTATTTATGGAGATACAAAAACAACTCATAATACAAGATATACAATTTTATTATCAAAAGATAAAGTCAAAAACTTTATAAAAGAAGATAATATATATGTATATAAAGAAGGTGCAAAATGAAAAAAAACAAAATAATAATTATTACTGATTTAGTAGTTGCTACCCTATTTCTAACAACAATTATTTTTCAAAATAATATTGAAGATTTTATGATAAAAAAAAGATTTCAAAATAACATTTCTGAAAAGAATACTGACTACAAATCATTAAAATTTAACAACAATTTAATTATCAACACAACAGACGACAAAAAATATGATAATAAGTATGAAGCTGAAATACAAAATCGTGGAAATAACAACAACTATAAGATAATAAATATTAATGTAGCAAATAATAAAGGTTGGTTAGTAGTTGTATATGACCCAAGCACTGTTCATATTATGAAAAGCAAAGCATTTAAAACTCCGAACAATGATGGTAAAGAAAACATTTTAGATATGACTAAAAGATACGGAGCAACAATTGGAGTTAATGGCGGAGGCTTTTACGATGATGGTAAAGTTAGTAAAGACATTCCATTTGGTTATATTATTGAAGATAATAAAGTTATATATAAATCCCACAATAGAGAATCAGATATTATTGGCATGAGTAACGATAATAAACTTATGCTTGTACATACAACTGGAGAAAAGGCTATTGAAATGGGGATGCGTGATGGTTTAGAATTTGGTCCATTTTTAATTATTAATGGACAAAGGCAAACAAATTTAAAACCTACGAGAGCAGCTAGAAATATGATAGCCCAAAGAGATGATGGCATAATATTATTCCTAGTTACTGATGGAGCATCATATGCAGGTATTACTTTTAATGAAGGAATCGATGTTTTAGAAAAATATGGGGCAACAACTGCAGCCAACCTAGATGGTGGTGCAAGTACACAGTTAGTTGTAAATAAAGAACTTTTAAATTCACCCAAAAATGCTTTAGGTATTCCAATACCCAAAGGAAGAACTGTTGTTAATGGCTGGGGAGTTTTCCTAGATAATTAATCTTCCAGAACAAAACTTATATTTCTAACGAAATTCAAGTATCTGTGTTACCTCACGGTAACACTTTTTATGTTTCACTAAAACCTTAAGTTTCTCATGCAGACCAACACCGGATGGTCGCCATTCGACTTTTTTATATCGTTCTTATTTATATACTTTCTTCATATTTATTTTTTCCTTCTGCTCAAAAATTATTATAAATATATCTAGTACTTCCAAAAGTTTTTTCAATGAATTACCTTTGTAAATGTTCATTAAAATACCCTCGCAGATAAACTAATTACAACGTTTGTTTAGCAATATATCAATACTTTTGTTTACAAAAAAAGTATAACTATCCCAATATATCAAAAAAAGAGTCGAAAGACTCTTTTAAAAAGTGTGAGTTTTGAGTTTATATGTTAATTGTGTATAGTTTATATTTTTATAAACCTAAAATTTTTATCTTATATAACATCCCTCCTTTGTTACAATATAATAATAACAAAGAATTATGAAATATTTATGTTGAAATAATGAAATTTTTATATTTTGATTTTAAAATAGAAAGTAGTACCTTTTTTTAATACACTCTTAACACCATATTCATAATCATGAAGTTCAAGGATTTCTTTTACAATAGAAAGGCCTAACCCTGTTGATACAACATTCCTTTGATGATTCTTATCATTTTTATAATATTTGTTCCAAATATATGGAATTTCACTTTCTTTAATACCTTTACCAGTATCACTAATTTCCACTAAATAATACTTTTTATGTTTTGTTACTCTTACTGTTACAGTTTTATCATCACCAGTATAATTAATAGCATTGTTAATTAAATTATAAATTACTTGATTTAGTTTCTTTTTATCAGCCTTTATCATTATTGAATTAGGCATATATAAATTAATTATATATTTTTCTGTTTCTTTTATTATTTGATATCGATTTACAATAGTTTTTATATCATCAGCTAAATCAAATTTTTCAATACTTAGGGAATCGGCATTAGATTGCATTCTAGATAAATCAAGTATATCATTAACTAAAACTGTTAACCTATCCGTTTCATCCACAATAATACTTAAGTGTTCATTCATTTTATCTTGATCTTTATAAGATATATCCCGAATCATTTCCGCATATGCCTTTATCATTGTAAGGGGCGTTTTCAAATCATGAGATACATTTGCCATCAAATCGCGACGCAATTCATCAGTTTTAAGCATTTCACTTTGAGCTTGTGTTAAAGCCTCACTCAATTCATCAATTTCTTTAATACCAGAATCTTCAAAATAAACATCAGTATCTCCAGTTCCTAACTTTTTAGCTTTTTTAGTTATTTTTGTAATAGGTTCTGTTATTTTATTTGATAAAAACACAGACATAATTATAGCTATTACAATACCTAATATACAAACATACATCAATTGTCTTTTAATTAAAATTGTAAAATCAGAAATATCTTCTAAATTAGAATATATAAATGTATTTTTACCATCAACTTTTATACCATACATTAACGCTTCAACATGTTTATCTTCATTAATAAATTTATAAGATTTAAATGTCTCATCAGAATCAACAAAACCATACATTAATTCCTTTACTTTACTATTTCTATTTTTTAAAGCACAACCATTCATATTCATATTATACGCGCCAACAACATTAATATCATCACTTACCACAATACAAACATTTTTTTCATATGCAATTTCTTGCAAAGTTGAAATTAAGTTATCACTTTCTACACTTTTCAAAGAATAAACAATATTATTCATATTTAACATCTGTTCTTTTTCATAATAAATATCTAATATTTTTATTTGACAAAACCAAAGAAGAATAATAATAACAACATTATAGGAAAGAAGAAAAAACAATGTTTTAGCTTGAATACTAGTTTTCTTTTTATTCTTCATATAAAAACTTGTATCCCATTCCACGAACTGTAACAATCATATCTTTATATTTACCTAAATGTTTTCTTAAAGTCTTAACATGAGTATCAACAGTTCTATCATCACCATAAAAATCATAACCCCAGATATGAGAAAGCAAATTCTCTCTAGATAAAGCAATATTTTTATTATCTATAAAGTATTTTAATAAATCATATTCTTTCGGTGTCAAATAAATCTTCTTTCCATCTACATACACATCATGAGCTAAATCATCTATTTTTATTCCTTTAATTTCATATATATTAGTATCAATTTCTTTTCTTTTAGTTACAGCCTTAATCCTTGCCACCAACTCTTTTGGACTAAATGGCTTAGTTACATAATCATCTATGCCTAAATCAAAGCCAATAAGTTTTTCATATTCTTCACCTCGTGCAGAAAGCATTATAAAAGGAATATCTTTTATCTTTTTAATCTCTCTACATGCGGTATATCCATCCATCTTAGGCATCATTATATCCATTATTATTATATCAAAGTTTTCTTGTTTTACTTTATTTAATGCTTCCTCACCATTACTTGCTTCTTCAACTTCAATTTTTTCTAATAATAAATATTCTTTAATTACATCTCTAATTAATTTCTCATCATCTACTACTAAAACACGCATTTTACCACCCAACAATTATTATAATTTTCATTTGTGAAAAATATATGAAAATCTATCTATTTATAGATTCCACATTACTTCTTCTTTTAATTATTCTTGATTTTCCCCCACTTATTACTTTTATATTATCTCCTTCATATATAAAAATAGTATTACTTACTTGATCACGTTTATTACTTAAATCATATATCTTACTTTCAATATTGTATCCATCTTTAGTTTTAATTATTTTACTAATAAAAGTTTTATTGCCATTATAACTTCCATACATACCATTAGCAATAATTGTTTCTTCATTTTTAATTAATTGCATTTGAACTATATCTCCATCTAAAAAATCAAAAGAATTACTTAAAAGATACCGTATTTCTCTATTTTCCTCTAAGGATAACCCTTCATATGGAAAAAAATACTCTTCTTCATAAACATTATTAAATTTCATATCTATCAAACCACCTAAGAAAATTATAGCAAAAAAAAGAAAAAGGAGCAAATGCTACTTTTATAGTATATCTACTGTATATCAATTAATTCTTATTGGATTTTCAATAGTTCCTGATCCTGATACATATTTTACCGAAGACTCAAGACTGAAGGACGGGCGAACAACATAGCTACGAGTCACATAAGCGCTGTATACACCCCCAGAATTATTCACATAGAACGCACTGTATAAATTGTCCGAAGAACGCGAAATAGTCCATTCTATAGAATCTAAAAGTAGCCAATTTTTTGATGAACTTTTATAAGAACCTAATTTTTTTGTCCATTCACTTGAGTCTGCTGCAAATCCATAATCACTTACATACATTAATCCTATTTTGGCATCATGTGTTGTACTTGATGCACTACTTCCTACTTCATATTGATATGCTGTCTTAGGTACATCATATAAGTTCGTAGTATATCCGCCTTCAACTTTCCATGTTGTTGTGGCTATTTTATCTGCTAATGTTCCAAGACTGGTCAAATATTCTCCATTTAAATATGTATTTAAACTTGAACTTGACCATGATTTGTTAACTAGTGATGAGTGCCATGGTTGGTCACCAACTGATTTTGCCCTTATTACTTTTACTTGGTCTCCGAATACCCCTATTATTCTAAATAAGTTTGCATCTGGACATGTTGCTTCATCTGAACCTAAGCAAATATAATTATTTACACTTTCACTTGCTCCAGCATATCTGTATGAATTATCTCCCGCTCCATTTGTTAAAATGGAGTTATGATAATATAGTGCATTATCCCCTTGAGTTCCTGTATATTGAGATTTTATATATTCAGCTAATGTTGTTAGATAAATGTCAAAATAAACATAACATTTATCTAACAAATTACCTGTTACGACAACTACTTTCTCTGTATCATCCCAACTTATTTCACTTCCATTTTCGCATCTCGATAGTTCTGTATTAAACTTATATCCCTCTGTTGGCCAACTACTTTGTGTTACTGTTTTATAATCTCCTGCACCTGCTGTTTGTTCTAAATTCATTGATAACATATTTTTGTTTTTCTTAATTGAGATTTTATTTTGTTCCTCATAAACATCGGTTTTATTAGTATTTATTCTTTCAGTTACAAAACTAAATAATATTATTAAAATTATTGTTAATATTTTTTTGTTATTCATACTTACCACTCCATTGGGCAAAATATATTATGCTTATAACAATATTATGCAACACATATTTTGCATTGTCAAGCAAAATTATCAATAATATGCAACAATATTGTTATGTGGTGGAACAATGAATATAGATAGATTAAAAGAAATAAGATTAGACAGAGATTTATTGCAAAGAGATGTTGCAGAAGCAATAGGAATTAAAAGACAACAATATAGTGAATATGAAATTGGTAAAAGACTAATACCAATTCACTATATTTGCAAATTGGCTGATTATTATAATGTTTCAGTTGATTATCTTTTAGGTAGAACCGATGAAAAAAGACCTTACTCAAAATCAGTACTAAAAAAATAAACTTCCGATTTGGAAGTTTATTTTTTCCTAAATTGAAAATTGAACCGCACCACTTGGGTGCGGCTTTTTGATATAA
>UQVR01000033.1 GCA_900544625.1 uncultured Mycoplasmatota bacterium | reverse complement strand
GTAGGAAGAAGCACAATAACAGAACATATTAATAATATATTAAATAGTGGTGAACTTGATGAAAATAACACAGTCGGAAAAACCGACATTGATAATTCTAAAAAACCTGTAAAGATATATAATCTTGATATGATTATTGCAGTTGGATATAGAGTAAATTCAAAAAAAGCAACCAACTTTAGAATTTGGTCTACTAAAATATTAAAAGAATATATGATAAAAGGTGTAGTTATGGATGATGAAAGATTGGGTAGGAAAATTGAATGCATTTTTGCAATTTAATGGTAAAGAAATATTACACAACGCAGGGAAAATATCGGCAAGTGTAGCAAAAGAATTAGCTTATAAAGAGTATGGTAAATTTAAAGATAAACAAGATAAATTATATAAATCGGATTTTGACAATTTTTTAAATGAAACAAGAATGATAGAAAATGGAAGTGATTAAAATGAATATGTATCAAAAAAGAAAAGAAAGAAAAGAAAAAAGAGAAAATAATAGTGAAGAAAAAGTTATATCATCTACTGGGATTAACTGGTATCCCGGTCATATGGTAAAAGCTAAAAGAGAAATAAAAGAAAGAATTAAATTAATTGATATAATTTATGAATGTGTAGATGCTAGAATGCCATCATCTTCCAAATTAAAAGGGATGGATGATATACTTGAGGCTAAACCTCGAATTTTAGTTATGACAAAAAAGGATCTATGTGATCTAGAAGAAACTAATAAATGGATTAAATATTATGAAGAAAAAGGTTATAAAGTAATATTATTAGATTTAACAAATAATGATGATTATAAAAAATTAATAAAGTTAACAAATGAAATAGTAAAACCGATACAAGAAAAAAGAATAGATAAAGGTCTTAAAAGCAAAGAAATTAAAATTGGGGTAATAGGAATACCTAATGTTGGCAAAAGTACCCTTATAAATAAATTGGCTGGTAAAAAAGTTGCAAACACAGGAAACAAACCTGGAGTAACAAAGCAAATAAATTGGCTTAAAACAAACTCAGGGTTTTTATTATTAGATACACCAGGAATACTTTGGCCCAAAATTGAAGATAATACTGAAGCTTTAAGCCTAGCATCAACTGCCACTATAAAGATGGAAATTCTAAATATGACAGACATCGGAGGATACATAATTACTTTCTTTAAAAATTATTATAAAGAAAAGTTAGAAGAAAAATATAATATTGAAATAAGTGATGACCCGAATGAAATATTTACATCTTTAGCTAAAAAATTTAATTATTTTGAAAAAGATGGGGAAATAGACTATGAAAAAATATCAAATAAGGTGTATAATGATTTAGTGAGTGGTGCACTAAAAGGAGTAACGTTTGATAGATGGAAGAAGTAGATTTATTAAAATATGAAAAAGAATTATATGAAAAAGGAATCGATTTAATTGCTGGCACAGATGAAGCAGGGCGTGGGCCACTATGTGGACCAGTTGTAGCCTCAGCGGTAATTCTGCCGAAAAATTATAAACTGGAAGGATTAAATGATTCCAAGCAATTAAGTGAAAAAAAACGAGATAAGTTTTATGAAATAATTAAAAAAGATGCCATAAGTTATGGAATAGGAATTGTAGATGCTAAAACCATTGATGAGATAAATATATATGAAGCAAGTAGAAAAGCAATGTTAATGGCAATAGATAAATTAAATGTTAAGCCAGAATATGTATTAACAGATGCAATGCCGCTTCCGCTTGAAAACTCAAAAGCAATAGTGCACGGAGATGCTTTATCGCTAAGTATTGCCGCGGCCAGTGTTTTAGCTAAAGTAACTCGTGATAAAATGATGTACGAACTTGATAAAAAACATCCAGAATATGGCTTTAAAAGTCACAAAGGCTACCCAACAAAAAAGCATCTTGAAAATATAAAAAAATATGGAATTTTAGATAATTATAGGTTGACATATAAACCAGTAAAAATTTTAATGGAGGAAAAAAATGAAGAACTTGTTAAAGAATAATTTAATTAAAAATTATATAATTTTATTAATATTTTTTATGCTACTTGAAATATCATTTCGATTAATAAGTGGAATAACTTTAAAAAATATTGCCTTACTAAGAATATTTATAGGTATAAATTTTGTAAGCATTTTATTAAGCTATATTCTTTCTTGGTTTAACAAGAATGTAAGTAAAGTATTAATAATTGTCTTTTCCTTTGCTATAAGTGCATACACATATTTTCAAATTGGTTTTAATAATTTCATCGGTGTTTATGCATCAGTTAATACTAAAAGTCAACTTGGAGCAGTAAAAGATTATATTATAGACTTTCTATCATCTTTTAAGCCAACATATTATTTAGCTTTTATACCATTTATTTTATTAATTCTTTATTATATTTTCTTGGATAAATTTACTGAAAAGAAAATAGATAAAAAGTTCCCTTTAAAAACTAATATTGTATTCGAACCTGGTATTAGAACAATAACAAGCACTTTGTTGCTAGTTTTATGTGGTTTGTTATATTATGAAACATTAGATGCTAGTTTCATGCAAAATAAACTTCAAACAGTAAGCAACAAAGATCTATTTGCTTATCCTAGTGTCCCTAGCATTACTATAAACCAGTTTGGGGTATTAGGTTTTGGATTTCTTGATATTAAATCAACGATGGTCGAAGCACCAACAAAAGATACATTTGCTATAAAGGAAAGTAATAATACTACAACAGATGAAGATAAAAGAAGAGAAATTGATGATACTATATTAGATGATATCATTAAAAATGAAACTGATGTAACTAAAAATAATATTAATGAATTTATAAAAAATAGAACGATAACTAGCTATAATGATCACACTGGAATACTTGAAGGTAAAAATATCATAGTAATAATGATGGAAAGTGTCGGTGAAATAATTATAAATAAGGATTTATATCCAAACTTTTATAAATTATATAGTGAAGGAATCAGTTTTAAAAATAATTATAGTCCTAGAAATAGTTGTGCAACGGGCAATAATGAATTTAGTGGTATGACAAGTCTATATACAATTCAAAATAATTGTACAGCCAACATTTATAGTAATAATAAATATTTTACTTCAATATTTAATTTATTTAAAAACGCTGGCTATAAAACAAGTAGTATGCATGATTATACTGAACAATATTATGTAAGACGTATTATTCATAAAAACTTAGGTAGTGATGCATATTATAATGTAAATGATTTAAATATTCCATATTATAACGAATATAAAAATTGGGCAAGTGATGAAGATTTCATGAATGCTGCAATGGATATTACTTTAACTGATACGAGTAGTCCATATATGTTATGGCTTACCACAGTATCTCCACATCAACCATATAATCAATCAAGTGTGGAAGGAGATAAGTACTTAAGTATAACTGAAGATAGTGATTATTCAATGGAGTTACGAAGATATATGTCCAAATTAAAAACTTTTGACAATAGTTTAGGTATTTTACTTGATAGACTAAAGGCATCTGGAACATTAGATGATACAGTAATAGTTCTATATGGAGATCATTATCCATATGGTTTAAAAAATAAAGATATATCTGAGGTTCTAACATATGATTTAAGTGATTATGAAGTTGAAAGAACACCGATGGTTATCTATAATACACAAATTAAAAGTGAAGTTGTGGAAAAATACAGTTCTTATATAAATTTAACTCCAACGATTGCTAATCTATTTAATTTAGATTATGATCCTAGGTACTACATGGGAACTGATGTCTTTAGTGATGAATATTTAAATGTTGTAACATTTGCGGATGGTTCTTGGAAAAATAATGAAGTTTTTTATAATGCAGGTAGTGGCACAGTAAAATATTATACTGATAAAGAATATTCTACTGATGAGTTAATTAGAATAAATAATATTGTTACTATCAGAATGCAAATGAGTGAAACAATAATAAGAAATAATTATTATAATTATTTAGAAAATAAAATAAACTCTTACAAGAAGGCAAATGAACAAAAGGAGGAATAATATGAAAAATTTAGTTATAGTGGAATCTCCAGCTAAGTGTAAAACTATTGAAAAATATCTAGGTAGTGACTATAAAGTAGTTTCTAGTAAAGGACATATCAGAGATTTAGCTACAACAGGTAAATTTGGTTTAGGAATAGATGTTGAACATGATTTCGAACCAAATTATCAAATAATTAAAGGTAAGAATAAAGAGGTTACGGCTTTAAAAAAAGATGTGAAGGATGCTAATATAATTTATCTTGCAACCGACCCCGACCGTGAAGGAGAAACAATTTCTTGGCATATTTATGATGAAATAAAAATACCAGATGAAAAATATAAAAGGGTTGTATTTAACGAAATAACAAAAGATGTTGTTATAAATGCCATTAATAATCCTGGTAAAATTGATATGAATTTAGTAAGATCTGGTGAAACAAGAAGATTCCTAGATAGAATTATAGGCTTTAGACTAAGTAAATTAATGCAAAGAAAAACCGGAGGTAAATCAGCAGGACGAGTTCAAAGTGTTGCCCTAAAACTAATCGTAGATCGAGAAAGAGAAATCCAAGCTTTTGTACCTCGCGAATATTGGACTATTGAAGCTGACTTTAAAGATTTTAAAGCAACATTAGATAAGTATCATGGTAAAGAAGTAGAAATACCAAACGAGGTTGAAGCAGATGAAATATTATCTAAACTTTCTAAATCATTTAAAATAGAGAGTGTCACGGAAAAAGAAAAAAACAAGAGTGCACGTGAAGTATTTAAAACAAGTACTTTACAGCAAGCTGCCTCAAATAAATTAGGGTTTGCTCCATCAAAAACAATGAAATTAGCTCAAGATTTATATGAAGGTAAAACCTTAAGTAATGAAACAGTTGGGTTAATTACTTATATGCGTACTGATAGTATTCGAGTAAGTGATTCATTTGTTAAAGAAACTTTTGGCTATATTAAAGGCAAATTCGGAGAAAATTATATTGGATATGTAAAAAAAGGAAAGAAAAGCGAAAATATTCAAGATGCTCATGAAGGGATTAGACCCACAAGTATAAATAGGACCCCAGAAAGTGTAAAAGCATATTTATCAAATGATGAATATAAATTATATAAATTAATATATGCTAGAGCACTTGCATCTTTAATGGCTGATGCTAAAACTCTTGCAACAACAGTCATTTTAGAAAATAACGGCTATACATTTAAAGCAACGGGTAGTGTTTTAACATTTGATGGTTATTTAAAAGTTTATAATGAATATGAAGATAGTGAGGATGTAATACTTCCAGATTTAAAAAATTATAAATCTGGTTGTATAACTGCGGATGATATTACAAAGACCCAACACTTTACTAAACCTGCTCCAAGATATACGGAAAGTAGTTTAATTAAAGAAATGGAAAGCCTAGGAATAGGACGCCCATCAACATATGCAACCATTGTTGGTACAATTAAAGACCGTGGTTATGTAGTATTAAAAGATAAAAAGTTTGAACCAACAGAAATTGGTATTGAAACTACTGACAAATTACAAGAGTTTTTCAGTGGTATTGTAAATGTTGAGTATACTGCTAACATGGAACATGATTTAGATGAAATTGCTGAAGATAAAATGGATTATAAAAAAGTGTTACATGAATTTTATGATGAATTTGAACCACTCGTAGAAAAAGCGTTTCACGAAATGGAAAAGAAAGGACCAGAAGAAACCGGAGAAGTTTGTCCAGAATGTGGAAACCCGCTAGTAATTCGTAAAGGTAAATTTGGTGAATTCGTAGCATGTAGTAATTATCCGACTTGTAAATATATTAAAAAAGATAAAAAAGAAGTTGTGGAAATTTGCAAATGTCCAAAGTGTGATAAAGGTATGATCGTAGAAAGAAAGACAAAAAAAGGTAAAATTTTCTATGGATGCAATAATTATCCAAAATGTAAATATGCACTATGGTATAAACCAAACGGGGATATTTGCCCAAAATGCGGTGAATTAATAGTAGATAAAAACGGCGAAAACATTTGCGTAAATTGTGAAGAAGATAAGTAAAAACTTGTCTTCTTTTCTAATTTATTATATAATGTTACTGAGATGATAAATATGAAAAACAAAAATATAGTTTTTATGGGGACCCCTGATTTTTCAGTACCTGTCTTAAAAATGTTAATTGAAAATACGAATGTTTTATTGGTAGTTACTCAACCAGACAAAATTGTAGGTAAAGATAAAACTGTTAGTTTTAATCCAGTTAAAAAATTAGCACTTGAAGAAAATATTCCTGTATTTCAACCGATGAGAATTAGAAAAGATTTTGAAAAATTAAAAAACTTAGATATAGACTTAATTGTTACTTGTGCCTATGGGCAAATAATTCCTAAAGAAGTATTAGATATGCCTAAGTATGGATGTATAAATGTTCATGCCTCAATTCTACCAAAATATCGTGGATCTGCTCCAATACAATGGTGTCTATTTAATAATGATGATGTAACTGGTGTAACAATCATGTATATGGATGAGGGAATGGATACCGGAGATATTATTAAAATAAAAGAAATACCTATTTTAGATAGTGATAATGTTGGAACACTTCATGACAAGTTATCAAAGTTAGGTTGCGATTTATTACTTGAAGTATTACCAACAATTTTTGATAAGACGAATGATCGAATTAAACAAGGTAATAACTACACTATGGCACCGATGATTAAAAGAGAAGATGAAAGACTAGATTTTAATGAAGAAGGTAAAAAAATAATTGGCAAAATCAAAGGACTTAATCCATGGCCTTTGGCAAACATAATAATAAATAATCAAGAAATAAAAGTCCTAGAAGCTGAATTTGTTCAAAAGAAAGTTGATAATACCGGCATTATAAAAGAAATAGATAAGAAAAATTTAGGTATAACATGTAAAGATGGAATAATATATCTCAAAAAGATAAAACCAAGTGGAAAAAAAGTTATGGAAATTAATAGTTTTTTAAATGGAATAGATAAAGAAAAGTATTTAAATATGGAGGTAAATAATGAAGGATAATAGTTTTTGGTCAACAACTCAAGGAAAATCTACGATTAAATTTGTAGCATGGATGATATTCATTATAATTTTAATTGTGATTTTTGCTATAAATGGAAAACCAGAAAATAATAATATCAATAATACTCAAGAAAAAAATGAAGAAATTATCTCTTTTGAAAAATATGAAACAATGCAGGATAATTTATTAAATGGATGCTTTAATTATGAGTATAAAATAATTGAAGAAAATATCACAACTATTTATACTGGAAAGAAACTAAATGATACAGAAATAGGGTATAAAGAAACAAAAGATGGAATTATAAAATATATAAAAGATAAAGATATAACATATAAAGTTGTATTAGACGAAAAAGAAGAATTACCAAATCTTTATGACGAAGCAGATAAATCTTTTTTGAATATTAATATAATTTTTGAAAATTTAAAAGAATATTTATATAATATAACTAAGAATGAAAGTACAAGAGAAATTAATTATAATAAAGAAGGATATAAAGTAGTAGTTAAAACTGACTTAAAAAACATAACTAATATAACAATTGAAAATGAAAATAAGACATATGAATTACAATTTACAAATGTTGGAAAGTGTGATAATATAACTAATAAATAAGTTTTAGTGAGGATTAAAAATGGATAAAAAATGGTTAAACTTTATAATAACTAATTTTATAACCCTGCTTAGAGTAGTGGGGATTTTTGCATTAATTCCGGTCTATAAAAAATATGGTGGATTTACAACTTTTTTATTATCTTCATTATGTTTTTTGACAGATTTTATTGATGGCTTTTTAGCAAGAAATTTAAATGCTTCAACATTTTTTGGAAGCCTTTTTGATGCTTTAAGTGATAAAGCCTTTTTAGTAATAAATTTACTTCTTTTAATGAGTATATCCCCATATGCAATAATATTAATAATTTTTGAACTTACAATAGCATTAATTCAAAGTATAAAATATAATATTGGCATGAATATTAAATCTAATATATTCGGTAAAATAAAGATGTGGGTTGCAGGACTCATTATATCATTATGGTATCTTTTAACAGATTATAAAGTAATACATCACTTTAATCTAAATAATTTGAACAATAAAACATTTTTAATTATATTTCTTCCTTTATTTATAATTGAAGTTATAACTATAATAAGTTATATAATAGAATATTTTAGTGATAAAAATAAATTAGACAAAAAAGTAATTGCTAAAAGGAAAAAAGAGGAAGAGAAATTATATAAGGAAATCAAAAATGTATCATTTTGGGATTTAATGTTTGAACATGATTATTATGAAAAGTATAAGGATTATGGTAATTTGAAACTATTAAAATCATTAACAAAGAAGAAAGCGTGATAATATGAATAATATTTTTGGAGTTACAAGAAAAAATTTAGAGAGTTATTTTGAGAGTATCGGCGAAAAAAAATTTAAAGCCACTCAAGTTTTTGAATGGTTATATATTCATAAGATTTGGGATATAACTAAGTTTTCTAACATAAAAAAAGAAATTCAAGAAAAATTAATGAACGATTTTAATACAGATTTTATCAAAATAGAAATCGTAGAAGAAGGACCATTGGTAAAGAAATTTTTATTTAGGTTACTTGATGGCGAAAAAATAGAAGCCGTACTTATGGAACATGATTATGGACTTTCGGTTTGTGTATCAAGTCAAGTTGGATGTAACATGGGCTGTCGGTTTTGTGAATCAGGTAGACTAAAAAAGGTTAGAAATCTTGAAACTTATGAAATCGTGGAACAAATTTTATTAATAGAAAAATATGTTGGTAAAAGAATTGATTCAGTAGTTATGATGGGAATAGGTGAACCATTTGATAACTATGACAACATTATAGATTTTATCAAAATTATTAATGATGCCAAAGGCCTTGCTATTGGTGCTAGACATATAACGGTTTCAACTTGTGGATTAGTACCAAAGATTAAAGAATTTAGCAATCTTGATTTGCAAATTAACTTAGCATTATCACTCCATGCTCCAACAAATGACATAAGAAATAAGATTATGCCTATTAATAAAGCTTATGATATTGACACAGTTATACAAACAATTAAAGAATATATTGCAAAAACTAATAGACGAGTAACCATAGAATATGTTATGCTTAATATGGTTAATGATGATGTAGATGAAGCATTAGCATTAGCAAAGCTATTACATGGTATGAATGTATATGTTAATTTAATACCATATAACGAAACTAATAACATAGACTTTAGTAAAAGTGACAAAAAAAGAATTGATAAATTTTATAATACATTAAAAGAAAATGGAATAAATGTAACCGTCAGAAGAGAATTCGGAGGTAATATCAAAGCAGCCTGTGGACAATTAAGAAGCGAGAGTGATTAAAGTGAAGTCATTTTATTTAACAGATACTGGAAGAGTAAGAGAACACAACGAGGATAGTGTAACAATTTTAAAAAATATAAGTGGTGAATATTTATGTGTTGTAGCTGATGGTATGGGAGGACATCGTAAAGGTGAAGTTGC
>UQVR01000032.1 GCA_900544625.1 uncultured Mycoplasmatota bacterium | reverse complement strand
CCTTTTTATTTTATTGGATATTATTATTTTAACATTAGAGTTGCCATTTTTAAAGAGTTTTTAAGAGGATTTGGTATAACGTGATAGTTATATCAAATTTTTAATTTATAAAAACTGTCCGTAGCTAAGGTATGATAAATAATCATCTTTAGGATTACATAGAATGAATGGTTTATTTGATTTCAGTTATTGCTGAAAGCAAAATTGCGAAGAACCGTAATTTTTTAGCTATTTTAGTTTATCTAGTTCTTGTTGCATTTTGTTTAATGCATCTAGTAGGAAGTCTACTTCGTTTCGTTGGTTTTGGTTACTTTTGTGGTTCTCATTATCTGTGTATGGGGAACCACCTTTTTTTGCTTTTTTAGAGTTTGAATTTATATTATTGTTTTCAATTCTAGATTCTATTAATTGTTGTTGCGCAGCATGAGTTAATATGTATTGTCCCACTAGAATTAACCAGTTACCTATGGAGTTTTGTTCATTGGCATTATAGTCACCGACGCAAGCATAACCTACTGCTACAGCAATGATTGAAAAAGTATGGGGATCTATTGAAGGAGGAAAATTAGTATTATGCATGTAATTTCCTCCTTTATTCATTAATAAATATATATGAAAATTTGCATTTTTAAATGAAATAATATATAATTAAATGGGTGAAGCAAATTATGCAAATTGAAAGTGTGAATGAACCAATTATTGCTGTTAGAAGAAGCCAATATCCTGATGATAATAAGTCAGAGTTTCTTTTAGTGGGTAGAAGTAATGTTGGTAAGAGTAGTTTTATAAATACTTTGATTGAAAGAAAAAATTTTGCAAGAACTAGTAGTAAACCTGGTAAAACTCAAACATTAAATTTTTATTTAGTGAATGATGCATTTTATTTAGTTGATGTACCTGGTTATGGTTATGCAAGTGTTAGTAAAGATACTCAAAAAAAATTTGGTTTAATGATTGAAGAATATTTAAAATCTAGAGAAAATCTTAAACATGTATTTATGTTAATAGATTATAGACATAAACCAACAGAAGATGATGTTTTAATGTATGAATTTTTGAAGTATTATAACTTAGATATTACTATTGTAGCTACGAAATATGATAAAGTAAGTAAAAATGGTAGAATTAAGCAAGATAAATTAATTAAAGATACATTAAAATTTAATGATAATGAATTTATAACATTTAGTACTGTTACTAAAAAAGGAAGAAGTGAAGTACTAAGTATACTTGAGGAAAAAATATGAAAAAAAAGAATGGTTTTTCATTAGTGGAAATATTGGCTGTTATTGTAATATTAAGTATTGTAGCTACGATGGCTACTTTTAGTGTTATGAAAACAAGAGAAAATTCTATGAAAAAATTACTTAATACAAAAATTGATGAATTGGAAGCAAGCGCCATTCTTTATGGGCAAGAGAACCAAGGTTCTCTTGAAGGTACATGTACTGTAGATAATGAAGAATATAAGTTTTGTAAATTAGTAACTGTTAAAGATTTAATTGATAATGATTACTATACAACAAGTGAAGAAAATAAAAATAATAAAAAAGATTTAATAAATAACGTTACTAATAAAAGTATGTTATGTGATGAAATACAAATATATAAAAAGAATAATAGAGTATATGCTAAAGCAATAAATATTAAAAGTAATGATGAAAATAATGTATGTAATTTAGAATTATAGAAGGGAGGTAAATTATGCAAACAGTATGTTTAGTTGGTAAACCTAATGTAGGTAAAAGTAGTATATTTAATAGATTAATTAAAGAAAATAAATCTATTATAATGGATACTCCAGGTGTTACTAGAGATAGAATATATGGTAAAGTAGAGTATAATAATAAAAGATTTCATTTAATTGATACAGGTGGTATTTCTTTAGGAGATGATGATTTTCAAAAAGATATACTTGCACAAGCAACTTTAGCAATTGATGAAGCAGATTTAGTTTTGTTTGTAGTAGATGGTATTGAAGATATCGATGCAAGTGATAGAAAGGTTGCAGAAATACTACATAGATCAAGTAAACCAGTTATTGTCGTAGTAAATAAACTAGATAATGATAAAAGAAAAGATAATTTATATAATTTTTATGAATTAGGTTTTAGTGAGTTAGTTGCTGTTAGTGCATCTCATAATATTGGTATTAATGAATTACTTAATACTATTACTAAAGATTTACCAGAAGAAGATATAATAGATGATGATACAATTAAATTTTCTATTATTGGGAGACCTAATGTTGGTAAAAGTAGTTTAATTAATGCTTTATTAAATGAAGATAGGGCTATAGTTAGTGATATTGCAGGTACAACTAGAGATGCAATTGATACTAAATTTAAATATAATCATGAAGATATAACTGTTATTGATACGGCAGGTATGAGAAAAAAAGGTAAGATTTATGAATCTGTTGAAAAATATAGTTTAATTAGAAGTTTAAAAGCAATAGATAGAAGTGATGTTTGTGTGTTAGTAATTGATGCATCAACTGGTATTATTGAACATGATAAACATATAGCATCATATGCTTTAGATGCTGGCAAAGGAATTGTAATTTGTGTAAATAAATGGGATACAATAAATAATCCAGATAGTGATATAAAACATTGGAAAGAAGAAATAAAAAATGAATTTCAATTTATTCCATATGCTCATGTTGTATTTTTAAGTGCTAAAACTAAAAAGCGTGTAAGTACTTTGATGCCTGAAGTAATAAATGCTTACAATAATAATAGAAAAGAAGTTAAAACCAGTTTACTTAATAATATTATTATGGAAGCAGTTAGTTTACATGAACCACCTTCTTATAAAGGTAAAAGACTTAAGATATATTTTGTAAGTCAAACTGGTAATTGTCCTCCGAAATTTACTTTTTCAGTAAATAATAAAGGTTTAGTTCATTTTAGTTATGAAAGATATTTAGAAAATCAAATTAGAAATAATATAGATTTTGATGGGACACCAATTATTTTACAATTTAAAAATAAGAGTGAATAAAGGCATAAGTAATCGGCATTTATTGGACTAGCTCATATGATATAGTAAAGATTGATAAACCTTTAAAGGGGGTGATATCTTGACTATATCATTATCAGTTATAATAATGCTTGTAGCATATGTTTTTGGAGCAATTACAAAAATATTTATTGAGAATATTCCTAATAAATTTATTCCTATTCAAAATGTTGTGATTGGCATTTTAAGTGGAGTAGTATGTTATTTTCTTCATATAGATGATAACTTGCTTAATTCAATTGTTGTATGTATTATGTCTACGATGAGTGCAGGCGGAATAGCAGACTTAATTGAAACAAGAAAGCTACAAGATAATGAAACTAAAGGATAGATAAAAATAGCACACATGTATTAAAACATATGTGCTTTTGTATTATTAAAAAATGTTTACTTGTTGTAATAATTATCCAAGTAAACATTAACACAAAGAAACGGTAACATTCAACATCCCAAAATCAAATGTTTCCTTTTTTAATATATGAAAATATATTTCATATATGTTAATATTACCATATTTTTTATCCATTGTAATAGGCCACATATTTGGTAAAATTAATTTGTGGAAACAATTTGATAGTTGAGTGTTACCGAACCTGACCAATTTTCTTACCTCTCTATTGGAATTTTAGATTTTATGAAAGGCGGTTGATACATATTGTGATAGTAAATATTCCAATAAATACCAACATTAACAAACGGTAACATTTAAAATCTCAAAATCAAATGTTTCCTTTTAATATATGAAAATTTATTTCATATATACTAATATTATTATATTTTTAATGTAATTGCAATAGGCCACATTTCATTACTTTAGTTATTTACATAAAACCATATATTTGGTATAATTATTTCATGGAAACAATTTGATAGTTGAGTGTTACCGACCGGACATATTTTCTTTCCTCCCTATTGGGGCTTTTGGATTTTATGAAAGGGGTGGTACTTATTGTGATTAAACACTTTAAGAATTTTTTGATGAAACTTTTACGTTCATTAAAAAAATGTTTATTTGTGATAGTGAATATCCAAATAAACATCCAAATAAATAAACGGTAACATTCAACATCCTAAAATCAAATGTTTCCTTTTTTAATATATGAAAATCTGTTTCATATATTCTTATGTTATCATATTTATTTTAAAATTTCAAGTATTTTAAACTCTAATTGCTATGCCTTTTTTCTTTAATATGTATTTTCTTAACCAATCAACTGGAAAGACACTTAAAGCTAGGGTTAAAACTAATAATAATTCATTAGTTTTAAGTCCATATGTTCTAAAAATATCACCACCATGATAAATAATCCAAAGTTGAGCAATAAATATAAATGTGAAAACTGTGATGAATACCTTATTTTTACCTAAATTAGCAAAAGTATTAATTCTAACAGTTCGTGCATTAAATGCATTAAATATTCCCATGAAAATAAACATTGCAAAGTAAGCAGTCATTAAATATTTATTGTTTTCTCCATCTCTAATTAATTCTTTAAATATTGGTAATTTTAAAAACAAAATACAAAGTAGGGCACAATAAATACCTGTCCAAATTATTTCACTATACATATATTTATTCATAATTGGTGTATCTTTTTTCTTAGGCGGTTCTTCCATATATTCTCGTAAAGGTGCTTCAAAAGAGAAAGCAACACCTGCGAATGTATCCATAATCATATTAAGCCATAACATTTGAACGATTGTTATCGGGGTTGTAACTCCGATAAAAGATCCAACTATTGATAAAACTAAGGCACACATATTAACTGTTAATTGATATATTATAAATTTTCTAATACTTTTAAATATTGTCCTTCCATAAAGAATAGCTTTACTTATTGATAAAATATTATTATCAACAATTACAATATCTGCAGCTTCTTTAGCTACTTCTGTACCACTTCCCATAGCAAATCCTACATTTGCTTTTTTTAAAGCTGGGGCATCATTAACTCCATCTCCAGTCATACCCACAACTAAATCCATCGATTCTATTATATTTACCATTCTGCTTTTATCTTGAGGTAAAGCTCTTGCAATAACAGCAATTTTACTTAAATTTCTTTTAATTTCATCATCATTCATTTGGGCTAACATATTACTATCTAAAACCATATTATTATTTATATCAATAAGACCAACCTCACGAGCAATAGATGTAGCAGTATCTATTGCATCCCCCGTTATCATAATAGGTTTTATTCCAGCACTTTTAATTAATTTAATTCCTTCTTTTGCTTCATCTCTTAATTCATCTTTTATATTTACAAAGCCTAAAAAGGTTAAATTATCTTTATCTTTTCCATAGGCAAATATAAGAACTCTACCAGAATTTCTAGTATACATATCTATTTTCTTTTCTATTAAACTTTTATTTATGAAACTTACTTCATTGCCAAATGAATTTAAATATTTTTTACATTTAGATAATAATACTTCTTTAGCCCCTTTATAATAAGTGATACCATTACTTAGGGTAACACTACTATATTTGTATTTACTATCGAATGGTTCTTTTTTAATAACTTTTTCATTTATTATTTTATCATACTTTATAAATTCTAGTAGGGCACGATCGGTAGAATTACCTCCGATAATACCAGATTCACTTATTATACTTGCATTATTATAATAAAATGAATTATATATTACTTCATAATTCTTAATTTTTTTTAATTCACTAACATCTTTAAATACTTTGTTATCCGGAGTAACAAACTCAGTAACTTTTAAAACGCCTTTTGTAAGAGTACCGGTTTTATCTGTAAGAAGGACATTTAGGCTACCTGCAGTTTCTATACCTACGAGCTTTCTAACTAAAACATTATCTTTTAACATCTTTTTCATATTACTTGATAATACTAAAGTAATCATCATTGGTAAGCCTTCGGGAACTGCCACAACTATAATTGTAACTGATAGAGTTAGAGCATATAATAAATGATTAAACATAACTGTAGGATTACTAATTGTTGCAATCATTAAGTCGGTATCAAAGTTGTTAGAAATTACAATGCTTGCAAATAGATAAGAGATACTTGCAAGTATAGCTCCAGCATAACCAATTTTACTTATGGTTTTGGCAAGTCCTCGTAATTTTATTTTTAAAGGGCTTTCTGGAACGACTTCTTGTAATTCTTGAGATATTTTGCCTAATATTGTTTTATCCCCGACACATCTTACTAACATTTCAGCTTCGCCATTATATACAACGGAACCACGATATACACGATTTACATCACTTATAACTGGACCGTTTTTGCTTACTTTTTTGGCTTCTTTTGTCTCTCCGTTTAAAGCTGACTCATCAACACTTAATGAACCTTTAACTAAATAACCATCAGCAGGTATTTTATCACCACTATTTAAAATGACAATGTCACCAACAACAATTTCTCCAGAAGGTATTTCAATTATTTTGCCATTTCTTCTAACTTTAGCTTTTGTTTTTAATTGTTCTTCTTGAAGTCTTGCAAATGCTTTTTCAGAACCATATTCACTAATACTAGATATAAATGAAGCTAAAAATATTGCTATTAAAATACCAATTGTTTCATACCAATCAAAATCACGAAAAAGTACTATAACTTTAATTCCTAATGCAATTAATAATATTTTGATAATAGGGTCTCCTAAAGACTCTAACAAAAGATGTAAAAAAGTATTTTTCTTTTGTTTAGTTATTTCGTTTGTACCATGTTCTTTTCTAGAAATAATTACCTCTTTTTCGCTTAAGCCCATATGCTTGTCCTCCCAGAATAAGTTTATGAGCCAAAATGTTTTTTAGAACAAAAATTATTGTATATTAAGGTTGTTTTGTATTATAATTAATTGGGTATTCTAAAATGAAATAAAATAATTTTATATTTTAATGTATATTTAATTATAATGTATTATGGAGGCAGTAAAATGAAAAATAATTTAAAAAAATATATAATTATTATTGTAAGTGTGGTGTTAATCGTCGGTGGAGGAGTATTACTATATTTTAAGAATAAAGATAATAAGGAAGAAACAAAAGAAATTATAAATAATAACGATAAACAAAATGAAGAAATAACTGATATTGATAGTGAAGACCCAATATTAAAATTAAAAGAATTAAAGGTTTATGCTGGAGATAAATTTACTATAAATGATTTTGTAGATTCTTGTACTGATAATAGTGGGGAAGAATGTATCTTGTCATATAAAGAGGATAAGAGTTATAGTGATGTTGGTGTTTATGATATAGTAATTATTGCTAAGGATAGTAGTGGTAATGAAACAGAAGAAACTACGAAGTTAGAGATTTTAGAGAAACAAACAAGTAATAAAACAAATACAGAAACTAAAAATAATACAAAAAACAATAATAATAGTAATGATAATAAAACTAAGAATAATAAAGTAAAATTTGTTAAAGAAGAAACTGAAAAAGAAAAAGAAGAAAAAGATTTGAAGTATGGTTCTAGATTAACTTCTTGGCATGTAAAAACTTATAATGTGTATAGTGATGGATCTAAAAAGTTAATTGATGAGTATAACCATAGTGAAGTTGATTCTAAAAATTTTAATGCAAAGACTTCAGATATGTTACCTGAAGCTATTGAAAATATGAGTATATATAGCAATATGGTAAATGATGTTTTAAAATATACAAATGAATTTAGAACTGAAGTTAATAAAAGTCCTTTGGTACTTGATGAAACATTAACTAAAGCCGCGATGGTTAGAGCGGTTGAAATGGCTTATGCTAATAAGTTTTCTCATGAAAGACCTGATGGAAATATGTGCTATTACATAATGCGTGATTTTGGTCAAGATATTTATGGTGTTGGTGAAAATATCGCAATGGGGCAACGAAATGCTAAGGAAGTTTCATATGCTTGGAAAGGCTCTCAAGGTCATTATGAAAATATGATTAGTTCTTCTTTTACTAGAATTGGTATTGGTGTAATTAAATTTTATGGAACATATTATTGGGTACAATTATTTCAATATTAGGAGGTATTATAGTAGAAAAAATAGATGTAGAAAAAATGGATAGAAGAAAAACTTATGAATGGTTTAAAACATTTAAGAATCCAACTTATGGTGTTAATGTTAATTTAGATGTAACAAAATTAGTTAAATATACTAAAGAAACTAATAGTTCATTTTTTATAAATTTTTTGTTTATATTAGTTAAGTGCTTAAATAAAGTTCCTGAAATGAGAGAAAGAATTGTAAATGGGGAACCAGTTTTATATGATGTTTGTAATCCAGGAATAACAGTTTTAACTAAAAATGATACTTTTGAAAATGTTAGATTTTCATATTTTGATAATTATCATGAGTTTTATAATATTGCTAAAGAAAATATTGATAAAGCTAAGAATGAAGAAGTATTATCAAACGAGTCATATA
The DNA here is from genome assembly GCA_900544625.1 of uncultured Mycoplasmatota bacterium. Lineage (GTDB taxonomy): Bacteria > Bacillota_I > Bacilli_A > RF39 > UBA660 > Onthocola_B. The sequence goes on along the minus strand of UQVR01000032.1, from coordinate 1,943 downwards.
ATCTTGAAAATTGTTGGAATGAATACTATATTACAAGTTTACCTTGGATTAATTTTACAAGTGTAACTCATCCTATACCTGAGGATGAAAGTTCATTAAGTGTACCAAGAATTTGTATTGGAAAGTATGTTTTAAATGATAATAAATATGTAATGCCTTTTAATATTACTGTTAGTCATGTATTTGTGGATGGCTATCATATTTATAAAGTGTTAAAAGAAATAGAGGACCGTTTGGATAATATTTATGATATTTTTAAATAAAATGTCGAAAAAGACTTGTCAAAAGTCTTTTTTTTTGATATTATTTAGTAGTCATGGCGAGATAGCTCAGCTGGCTAGAGCATCCGGTTCATACCCGGCAGGTCGAGAGTTCGAATCTCCCTCTCGCTACCAAATGTTTACTAAGGAATATTAGCAATAATATTCTTTTTTTTGTAACTTGGCCATAAAAGTTGGCCATTAAAAGTAAAAAAATAAGTCATTATTATATAAATAGATGTATGTATAAAATTGACATGTAATATTAATTTTGATATTATTTAATTAGTGAGTGAGTAGTTTGCCAAGATACTAAAGGGTATGCTTAATGTATTTGTGGAATTCTTTAGTTGGAGGAAAACTCATTTTTTTGTTTTATATATAAATAAAAATGTGACAATACTTAATTTTAAGTGTGGCCACATCCAGTATGTAATAATATGTCAATTAAAAAAGATACCAATTGGTATCTATCAAATTCTCGGCAAGATTGCCGAATGCCAATTAAGGCGCAATTACTTAGAATTTTTAATATATTAAAAACTTCTTTTATATATAACATATTTTAAATAAATTTGCATATACTAAATTTGACAAATATTATATTATGTGATATATTATTTGTACCGAAAGCAGTAATGCTTTGTCATGGTGGACAGATTTATGGTGGTCTGTGGACTAAGTGTATATTTACACCACATAAACTGGGGAGTGGTACAATTCCACTCTTTTTTTATGGAAACTTTTTTAAAACGTTTATTCCAGAATTTATTTCTCCAGTTTTTATCATATTTCTCCAAATGTTATTTGCAATCAAATCAGATGCTTGTATAATTATGCTGTCTTTTGAATTTTGTGAGTATATTTTTATGGTTAATTCATTAAATAAAATTGGAATACTAGTAAAACCATAGTTATAATTAATAATTCCCTTAATTAGTTCTTCATAAATGCCTTCATCTAATTTATATTTTCCATTAGTTTTAGAACTTTCTTGGTCCATATTTATAATTAAAGTAAGTCTTTTATGGGGATTTAATTTTCCTTCTTTAATTAAATGTATAATAATATCTTTTATTAATAGTTTGATTACATAATCTCTGTATCTACCTTTTGCATTTTTACTGATTAAAATATCTTTTTTTGTGATTTGTGAATTATCTACTATTAATCCAGCAGTATTAAATTTATAAATATATCTTAATAATCTTAATCTATCTTTGCTTTCTAATGTGTGTCCTTTTAGTTCGTCAATATTTTGGTAAATATCTTTTTTGGCTATATTATTCTAATTGATTTATATACTGCTTTAAAACGTTCTAGTTCTTTCTTGTTAGTAAAGAAAAGTCCTGCATAAACTAAGTATTTTTCTTTTTTGTTTAGCTTTCCACTATCATCTAATGATACATATAATAATTGTTCTTTTTCCATTTTTCCGCCTTTTATATTTTGATTCTTTTTCTAATTCTTGACTTAGTAATATATTATAAAATATTTTTATTAGAACATCAACTTATTTATACAATTTGTGTTAAAGTCTTTTTAAAATGATACCAGTAATATAATATACTAAATTATGTTGATAAATTGAACGTGAATTTTTTGAAACTTAAAAAAGTTAACCTTATGGGTATGAAAAATAAGCCCTAAATTAAATTACCGTTTATTTTTTACCGTTTCCCT
>UQVR01000031.1 GCA_900544625.1 uncultured Mycoplasmatota bacterium | reverse complement strand
GAAATAAATAAAGAAATATTAAATTATGGGGAAGAAAATGAAAATTCTAAAGGACTAGGAACAACTGTCGTAGCAGCAATAGTAACAAAAGAATTTTTAATATTTGCCAATATTGGAGATTCATCTGGTTATGTAATTAAGAATAATAAATTACATAAAGTTACTAAACCACACACTTTGGTAAACTTACTTGTAGATGCTGGAGACTTAACCCCAGAACAAGCTGCAAATCATCCTAAGAAAAATGTGTTAATGAAAGCTTTGGGAGCATCTGAAAAATGTGAACCAGATATTTTTGATGTTGATAATGAATCTAGTGCTGTGTTTTTATGTAGTGATGGACTAACAGGAATGCTTAGCGATGAACAAATTGAAAAAGTATTATTGGATAGTGACTTAACTGTTGAAGAAAAAGTGGTAAAATTAATAAAAAAATGTAATGCTAGAGGAGGAAACGACAATATATCTATTGCGTATTTAGTTAGAGAAAGTGGTGAAATAGCATGATAATGAAGGGGCAAAAAATTAGTGATAGATACCAAATAATAAAATCAATTGGTGAAGGTGGTATGGCTAATGTTTATTTAGCGTATGACACCATTTTAGATAGAAATGTTGCGGTAAAAGTTTTGCGTGGAGACCTAGCAAATGACGAAAAATTTGTTCGCCGTTTCCAAAGGGAAGCCTTATCAGCAAGTAGTCTTTCCAATCCCAATATTGTTGAGGTATACGATGTTGGTGAAGATAATGGCGAATATTATATAGTTATGGAATATGTTGAAGGTAAACACTTAAAGGCTTTACTTAAAAAACGTGGTAAATTAACAGTACCAGAAGTAATTGATATAGCACTTCAAATAACAAATGGTTTAAGTGTTGCTCATGATTCATATATAATACATCGTGATATAAAGCCTCAGAACATCCTGATTTTAGAAAATGGACTAATAAAAATTACTGACTTTGGTATTGCTGTTGCGATGAATGCAACTCAACTTACTCAAACAAATTCGGTAATGGGAAGCGTTCACTATCTACCACCAGAACAAGCAAGTGGTAAAGGAGCAACTCTACAAAGTGATATATATTCAATTGGTATTTTAATGTATGAACTTCTTACGGGGAAACTTCCATTTCGCGGTGATAATGCCGTGGAAATAGCTTTGAAACACCTAAAAGAACCAATGCCAAGTATCAGAGATGAACTTCCAGATATTCCCCAAAGTGTTGAAAACATAATACTAAGGGCTACAGCAAAAAATCCTAAAAATAGATATAGTGATGCCAGAGAAATGCATGAAGATTTAAAAACATGTCTTGATGAATCCAGAGCAAATGAATTAAAGATTACATTTAAATATCCAGAAAATGATTATGATGATACAAAACTAATAAAAACAGTTAAAGAACAAAAGCCAAAAGTAAATAAAAATGAAAAGAGTGGTGATAAAGAAGTGGCAAAGAAAGCAAAAAATACTGAAACAACATCAGATAATAAGTTACTAATAACCTTAGCAAGTGTTTTCGTTGGACTTGTAGTAATAATTACAACTATATTTGTTTTAATTCCTAAAATTACCTCATCAAAACAAACAGCTATTCCAGATGTTTCAGGTTATTCTGTAACTGATGCCATAAAAGCTTTACAAGATGCAGGATTTGTAGTATCGGATGAACAAAGAGAAGAAGCAAATGAGTTAATCGAAGAAGGAAAAGTTTCAAGAACATCACCAGCAATTGGAAGTATTAGAAAAGAAGGAACTGAGGTAATAATTTATCGTTCACTCGGAGATATAAAAATAACAATCGAAGATTATAAAGGTGAAAATGCATCAGAAATAAAAGGTAAGCTTGAAGCATTAAAGGTTCAAGTAATAATTGATAAAAAAGAAGTGGATTTAACTGATGGAGAAACTTATAAAGAAAACATTATAATAGACCAATCAATTGAAGCAGGAACAAAAATAAGTGAAGGGGATACAATTACACTTTATGTTCCAAAACTAGATAATAAATATCCAGATTTTGTAAATGAAAATTACAGTGTTGAAGAAGTAGAAAATTTCTGTAATGAATATGGTGTAATTTTAACTAAGAAAGAGATAACAACTACAGAACATCCAGCGGGATCAATTTTTTATCAAAGTAGAGCAGCAGGAACAACTGTGGTAAATGGAGCAAAACTAACCATTAATATTGCAGTTGCACCAACTGAAGAAGAACCGGACGATAATGGAGAATTAAACTAATGGAAGGTAGAATCACAAAACAAATAAGTAATCAATATAAAGTTACAGTAAATGGGGTTGATTATATTTGTAGTGCCAGGGGAAAGTTTAGAAATTTAGGACTTTCCCCTTTGGTGGGTGATAAAGTACAAATTGATGAACAAACATTAACAATCGAAGAAATATTACCTAGAGTAAATGAACTTGAAAGACCGGTTGTATCTAATGTTGATATGGCTTTAATTGTAACAAGTGTTAAAAAACCAGATTTATCATTAAGTCTACTTGATAAAGAACTTAGTGTAATTCTTGCTAATAACATTGAACCTGTTATATGCCTAACAAAGTTAGATTTGTTAAAAAAAGAAGAATTAAAAAATTTAAAACCACTAATAAAATATTATAAAAGTATAGGAATTAAAGTAGTTGATAATAAACATTTAGGAAAAATAAAAAGTATCTTAAAAAATAAACTTGTTGTTTTAACAGGTCAAACTGGCGCAGGAAAATCAAGCTTATTAAATAAATTAGATAAAAGATTAAATCTTGAAACAAAGCCAATTAGTGAGGCTTTAAATCGTGGAGTTCATACAACCAGACATACCGAAATATACAAAATAGGTAAAATATTTTTTGTGGACACACCAGGATTTTCAGCACTAGACTTAAATAATATTGATAAAGAAAAATTAAAAGAAACATTTTTAGAATTTCAAAAATATGAATGTGATTTTAAAGATTGCATGCATATAAAAGAAAAGGGTTGCAAAGTAATTGAAGCAATGTCTAAAGGAATAATACTTCCTTCAAGGTATATTAATTATACGAGATTTATAAAGGAGTGCCATGAAAATAACCGTAAGTTATATAAATAGTTTATATGATCAAAAGAAAACTATTGATTTAATAAATGAAACTAGTGCAGATGCTATACACGTAGATTTAATGGATGGTATATATGCTGGAACAAAGAATTTTGATATTAATCATTTACCAATACTTTTTAAAGATAATATTAAACCTTTAGAAATTCATATGATGGTGAGTAAACCAAGTGGTTACTTAAATGATTTACTAAAATTAAAACCAAGTTGTATATATATTCATCCGTCCACAGAACCAAGTGCTTTTGGATTATTAAATGAACTTAATAATTATGAAATTATAAGAGGATTAGTAATTAACCCAGATGAAGAAATATCATCATTTAGTCATTATTTTCCATACATTGATAGAGTTCTTTTAATGAGTGTCATACCTGGTAAAGGTGGTCAAAAGTTTTTAAAGAGTACTAAAGAAAGATTACAAGATTTAATAGAATATAAAAAAGATAATGATTTTGAAATATACATTGATGGAGGCATAAATAATGAAACTATCAAAGAGGTTACAAATGCTGATGGAGTAATATCTGGCTCATATATATGCATGAGTAAAGATTTTGAAAGTAGAATAAAAAATTTAAAAAAACAATAGACTCAATAAAAGGTCCTTCAAAATTAAATTAAGTGAAAATGGCGTCAAATTTCATACATATGTGATTATGATGCTTTTTTTGTTAATATATTAATATATGATAAAATATCCGTGTGCGATGCAGATTATTCGAGTAGTTCGTTCCGTGTGGTCGACAATGGCTTAGTCAGCGGTGGTGGCATGTATAGCAGCTTTGGTGCGCGTCTGACCTTTAGTCTTTTATCTTCAGTTACATATGTAAGTGGTGATGGTAGTCAAAGTTCACCAATAACTTTGGTAGTGTGATAAACTTTGGTTAGCGTGGCTGGTGGAAGTATCTGCTCAACACTGCTAGGTATTAACATAATTCTTAAGGCTCTTTTAATTATTGAGTTTTTGCATGGCCCGTGATATTATATATTTATATGGAGGCTTAGATGTACGCAAAAGTAATAATTGAATATAGCATAAAAAAATTAGATAAAGAATTTATATATATGATACCTGAATATTTACAAGATAAAATTCAGGTTGGAATGAAAGTTTTGGTACCATTTGGATTTCAACAAGTGCTTGGTTTTATTATGGAAATTGTCGATAAATGTGATGATACATCTTACGAACTTAAGTATATTTCAAGTATCGTAGATGAAAAGCTAGTTTTAAATAAAGAATTAATGGAACTAGGAAAATACTTATCAGAAAGTACTTTGTGTACAATGATAACGGCATATCAAACAATGCTTCCATCAAGCTTAAAAGTAAAAAAGAATACATCAAATTATGACTTATATGATGAATATATAATTATAAAAGATAGAAAAAAAGTAATAGAATATATTAATATTTATGAAAATAAAAGAAAAGCCCAAGTAAAAGTTTTAAAACAAGTTTTAGATAATAAAGAATTGTTAAAGAAAAATTATAGTTCAAGTATAATTAAAACTTTATTAGAACTTGAATTAATTGACATAAAAAAGGTTCAAAAATATCGTATTAATAAAATTACTAGCAATATAAATAAAACATTAACTAGTGAACAAGAAAAAGTATATAAAAGAGTGAAATCATCATTTAATCATTTTGAACCTTTTTTGTTATATGGAATAACAGGTTCTGGTAAAACTGAAGTATATATAAAATTAATAGAAAGTATCATAAAAGAAGGTAAAACTGGTATTGTATTAGTTCCTGAAATAAGCCTAACACATCAAATTGCTAAGAGATTTTATGAGACTTTTGGAAGTGATGTAGCAATACTACATAGTTCATTATCCGAAGGGGAAAAGTACGATGAATATTTAAAAATATATCGTGGAGAAGTTCATGTTGTAGTAGGAACTCGTAGTGCAATTTTTGCTCCGGTTAAAAATCTAGGGATAATTATAATTGATGAAGAAGACTCAAGCAGCTATAAGCAAGATAATAATCCTAGGTATAATGCTAAAGATATTGCTATGTATCGTGGAAAATATAATAATATTCCCGTTGTTTTAGCTAGTGCAACACCGTCTTTAGAAAGTAAAGCAAGAGCAGATAAGAAAGTTTTTACATTACTAACTTTAAAAAATAGAGTAGGAACTGCTAGTCTTCCCACAATAACAGTGGTAGATATGGAACCAGAAATAAAAAAACGAAACATGATATTTAGTGATCTTTTAATTAATAAAATAAAAGAGAAAATAGCTAAAAATGAACAAGTTATTTTACTTTTGAATCGTCGTGGCTTTTCAACATTCATAACATGTAGTAATTGTGGCTTTACTTACAAATGTCCAAGTTGTGATATAACCTTAACTTATCATAAATCAACAAATAATTTAATATGTCATTATTGTGGCTTTCAACAAAAATGTGAAGAATTATGTCCTGAATGTAAAGAAAAATCTTTGAATTATTATGGACTAGGAACAGAAAAGTTAGAAGAAAAGTTAAAAGAAATATTACCAGATGCTAAAATAGTTAGAATGGATCAAGACACTACCAGAAGAAAAGGTGCCCATGAAAAAATAATAGATGATTTTAAAAATGAAAAATTTAATATATTATTAGGTACTCAAATGATTAGTAAAGGACTAGACTTTCCAAAAGTTACGCTAGTCGGAGTAATAAATGCAGATACAACCTTAAACATTCCTAATTTTAAAGCAAGTGAAAATACATTTGCACTACTTCATCAAGTAGCTGGTCGAAGTGGAAGAAGCACATCACATGGTGAAGTAATAATTCAAACATTTAATCCAGATAATTATGTTATAAATTGTGTTAAGGAAAATAATTATGATAAATTTTATTTAAATGAAATGAATTTTCGAAAAAAATTAAAATATCCTCCTTATTATTATTTAGTTAGTCTAAAAGTAATAGGCAAGGACTATAATAAAACAATTGAATCAAGTAAGAAAGTAAAAACTTATTTAGATAAAAGTCTTGAAGAAGTCATCATTTTAGGACCAACAACAGCCCAAGTATTTAAATTTAATAATGAATATCGCATGCAAATTATAATAAAATATAAAAAATGTGATAATTTAAAAAATGTTTTAAAAGAATTAGATAATTTATTTATTATGAATAAGGATGTTAGATTAGAAATAGATTTTAATCCTATTAATATTTAATTGATATTATAAAAAAAGTGTATTATACTTAAAAAAGAAAGGATTGATTACATGAAAAATTTAAGTAGAATATTATGGGGGATAGTGTTAATATTTATTGGTGTTATCTGGGGACTAAATAGAACGGGAGTAGCGGACATAAATATTTTCTTTGATGGATGGTGGACATTATTTATTATTGTACCAAGTGCCATATCCTTTTTTGAAAAAGGTAATAATAAAATATCTTCCTTAATATTTTTGATTATCGGAGTTTTACTTCTTTTAGCATCTCAAGGGTTATTTGAATTTGAAATTCTATGGGAAATTCTATTACCAGTAATCGTCGTATTAATTGGATTATTTTTAATATTTGGTAATAAAGTGGATTTTAATGTCAAAGAAAAAACAAAGTGTTTAGATAGTAAAGATACTGAAAATATTTTTGTAGCATTCGGAGAACAAAATGTAAATAAAGCTGGAGAAAATTTTGAAAAAGCAAATTTAAATGCTATTTTTGGTTCTGTTAAATTAGATTTAAGAGAAGCAAAATTAGAAAAAGAAACAGTGATCGGGGCATGGGCCATATTCGGTGGTATTGAAATATTAGTTCCAAAAGATTGCATAGTTAAAGTAAAAGGTACTCCGATATTTGGTGGGATTTCTAACGAAAGAAAAAATAAGGAAGATGCTAAAAAGACAATATATATTGAAGGATATGCTGTATTCGGAGGAATTGAAATTAAATGAATACCACTCAAAAAGTAATAAAAGGATTTGCTATCTGTCTTGCAGTTTTAATAATACTAAGTATTATTAATGGAATAGTATTTTTAGCAACATCAACAATTGGTTTTAACAATGATGTAAATATTAGTGAAACCTATTCAAGTAATATAAAAAATATAAATATAGATGTTTGTTCAACCAATATGATAATTAAAAAAGGTGATATATTAAGTATTGATGCTGATAATGTTAGTAAAAAATTTAAAATAAAAGAACAAGGAAATACTCTATCAATAAAAGAAAAAAAGATAACAATATTTGGAAATAAAAAAGGTTCTAGTATCATAATTACTATACCAGAAACATTAAGCGATTTAAATATTGACATTGGCGCAGGAAAACTTGAAATTTCTGATATAACAACTGACAAATTTTCTTTAGAGCAAGGTGCTGGTAAAGTTGATATTACAAATTTGTTATCTAACAAAAAAACAACGATTGAAGGAGGAGCTGGAGCATTAAATATTACAAATTCTAAATTGCAAGATTTATCTCTAGATTTAGGGGCTGGTAAATTTTATTTTAATGGAACGCTTTTAGGTAAAAATGAAATAGAACAAGGAGTCGGAGAAGTAATTCTAGATTTGCAAAATAACGATTATAAATTTGAAACATCAAAAGGTCTAGGCAGTATCACCATTAATGGTGTAAGCTACAAAAATGACATTAAATTAGGAGAAGGACAAAATATAATTGATATAGATGGTGGCATAGGAAGTATAAGTATAAATACAAATAAATAAAGTTTCACACACGAAACTTTATTTTTTAGCTATAACTTTTCTTTCAAATAGTAGGTAGATAATTATGAAAATTAAAAAAGTAAATTCGAATACTAAAATTAAGCCCAAAAGAATTAAAGACATTAAAATAGATCAATGATTGAACTATGAAAAGCCTAGATACTTTAATGTTTCGATTCCAGATATATTCCCAATATGAGATCTTTTTTAGTTGCATTCATAATACAATAATAGTATAATGAATATATGAACAGATATTCAAATAAGGAGATAAAATGGAAAAAGTAGAAATAATCAATGAACTAAGTGAATTTTTTAAAGTATTTAGTGATACCACAAGACTTAGAATCCTAGAAGTATTATTAAATGAAGAAACATCCGTTGGTGTTATAGCAAATAAAATAAATGTGAGTAATTCAGCAGTATCACATCAACTAAGTTATTTAAGAAGTACAAACTTAGTTAAAACAAGAAAAGAAGGACAAGTAATATATTATAGTATTGCAGATAATCATATTAAAGTAATAATTGAGTATGGACTAGAACATATTAAAGAAGGAATAAAGTTATGAAAAAGATAAAATTTAATGAAGATTTAATAAGAATAATAATTAGTATTGTATTTCTTGTATTAGGAATGATTTTTAATGAAAACATTTATCTTTTAGTGATTAGTTATGTTTTTGTGTCTAAAGAAGTATATTTTAATGCTCTTAAAAACATTAAAAATGGTAAAATATTTGATGAAAATTTCTTAATGATTATTGCAACACTCGGAGCATTCTACATTAAAGAGTATCCCGAAGCAGTTTTAGTAATGTTGTTATTTTCTATCGGAGAATATTTATCAGATTTAGCGGTAGATAATTCTAAAAAAGCTATCGTTGAATTAATGGATTTAAGAAGCGATAAAGTAAATATAAAAGATAAAGGTTATATAGATGTAAAAGAATCTAAGGTTGGTGACATTTTTATTGTTGCACCTGGAGAAAAAATACCTTTAGATGGGATTATTGTAAATGGCACAAGTCATATTGATACAAAAAGTTTAACCGGAGAATCAGTCCCTCGAAAAGTTAATTTAAATGATACAGTCTTAAGTGGAACAATTAATTTAGATAGTGTTTTAGAAATAAAAGCAACGAAAACATTTGAAACAAGTACCGCAAGTAAAATAATTGAAATAATTGAAAATAGTGAAGAAAAGAAAACAAAAACAGAAAAATTTATTACTAGATTCTCAAAAATTTATACTCCGATTGTGGTTATTCTTGCCATTCTTGTCGTAGTAATACCCGTATCACTTGAAAAAAATTTTACTACATGGGTTTATAGAGCTTTAGAAATGCTTGTAATATCATGTCCATGTGCTTTAGTTATTTCAGTGCCTCTTACTTACTTTACAGCAATTGGTAAATCTAGTAAAGAAAAAATACTTGTAAAAGGTAGTGATGTAATAGATAACTTAAATAAAATTGATACAATAATATTTGATAAAACAGGTACAATTACAAAAGGTGTATTTGAAGTTATTAAAATAAAAAATATAAATTATTCTAAAGAAGAATTATTATATCTAGTAGCATCAGCGGAAGCACATTCTAATCATCCAATAGCTAAATCAATAAAAAAAACTTATAATAAAGAACTTGCTAAAGTAACAAATTATAAAGAAATAAGTGGCAAAGGTATAGAATGTAAAATAAATAAAGATAAAATTTTAGTGGGTTCTAGATCATTATTAGAAGAAAATAAAATAGCATTTGAAAAAACTAATGAATTAGGTACAATAATTCATATAGCTAAAAATAAAGAATATTTAGGTTATATTGTAATTAGTGACAAAATTAAAGATAATGCAAAAAAATCACTACAAGAATTAAAAGAAAATGGTATAAAAAATATAATCATGTTATCTGGTGATGATGCAAGTGTAGTAAGTGAAATATCTAAAAAACTTAAAATTGATGAAAGTTTTGGAAGTTTACTACCAGAAGATAAAGTAAAAATACTAGAAGAATATAAGAAAAATAATAATGTTGCTGTTGTAGGTGATGGTATTAATGATGTCCCAGTAATAAGACTTGCCGATGTAGGCATTGCGATGGGTGGTCTAGGTAGTGATGCCACAATTGAAGCTAGTGATATAGTTTTAATGGAAGATAATTTAGAATGTATTTCTAAAGCCTTGAAAATAAGTAAGATAACTAGAAAAACGGTAATTACTAATATTACATTTGCAATTTTCTTTAAAGTAATAATGTTAATACTTGCAATATTTGGCATAACTCCGATTTGGCTTGCTGTTTTTGCAGATGTTGGAGTAACATTGTTATCTATTTTAAATAGTTTAAGAATATTTTTATATAAAATATAATTAATTAGCACTTATGCTTGACAAGTGCTAATTTTAGGTTTATAATATAGTAGTTCAAGTTAAGAAAGGGTGATTAATATGAACTTTGAAAACAATGATGAATTAAAAGATGTTTTAAATAAATATGGGCGAGATATAACTAAAAATGTTTTAGATAACAAAGTTGACCCAGTTATAGGTAGAGATGAAGAAATCAGAAATGTTGTTAGAATATTATCTCGTAAAAGTAAAAATAATCCCGTTTTAATCGGGGAACCTGGGGTAGGTAAAACTGCCATAGTGGAAGGCCTTGCTCAAAGAATTATAAAAGGGGACATTCCTAGTTCTTTAAAAAATAAAACAATTTGGGAACTTGACTTAGGTGCCTTAGTAGCGGGGGCTAAATATCGTGGTGAATTTGAAG
>UQVR01000030.1 GCA_900544625.1 uncultured Mycoplasmatota bacterium | reverse complement strand
TTATATCAAAAAGCCGCACCCAAGTGGTGCGGTTCAATTTTCAATTTAGGAAAAAGATTTAATAAAAAATCTTTTTTTATGGTAAAAAGTTTATAGCTAAATACATTCCAAAAGTAATTGTAGTGGCAACTATTAAAATAATACTTGTATAACCAGCTATATTCATTTTTTGATTTTCGTTTAATTTTTTTAAGTAATTTTCATTTTCGTCAAATAATTGATAACCACTTATTTTGGGATTATTTCTTGTTAAAGTTAATTCTTTACCCATACTTTGTTCTTGACTTTTATTTTGATTCATACTAGACATCTCTTTGTTATAGGCACTAACTATAAAACTATAAACAGAATTATCATTTAAGTTAGTTTTGTTTTTTGCATCTTCAATAATATCTTTAGCAAATTTAATATCTTGTAAGAAATTTTTAATATTATCATTTTCAAAATATCTATCAAACATATCTCTGTTGCTTGCGTAAATGTTTAATCTTTCAATATATTGTGAAACATAGTTGTTTATAAAATTAATTTCTTCCTCTGTAATAACAAGTTTATTAAGAAGCTTTGTAATTAGTTGATTTCCATTCGAAGGTTGATAAAAACCATTTTTTATAAATATAAATATTTCATCAGGATTCATGTTAAAGAAAACTGGATCAATTCTACTTAAACCATAACCATTTAATTTAATAAAATTTCCTTCATAAACTAATGCATCATTTGCTTGATCATAAGTAAATTTAGCTAAGTTAGGATAAGTTTTTTGATAATTGCTTAATATCGTTCCATTAAAACTAACTATATTTTCCATAAACACAACTCCTATTTTCATAATAAGTTTACCAAATTTTTAATAAAAATACAATAATTAATTTTATATCAAAATTAAAAATTTAATAAAAAAATAAAAAAATTATATAGAATTACTATAAATTTTTTTAAAAATAGACTTCAATTTAACAAATTGGCAATTTGCATTCCTTCTTTATAACTGATAAAGTGGTATAGAAAGGAGGAATTATGATAAATCAAATAATTTTAGTTGGAAGACTAACTGGTGACCCGGAAATTGAAGAATACGAAGAAAATAAAAAAAGAACAATTATTAACTTAGCAGTGCAAAGAAATTTCAAAAATTCTGAAGGAAAATATGAAACTGATTTTTTTAGATGTGTTCTTTGGAATGGGTTAGCATCAAGCACTAAAGAATATTGTCATCGTGGAGATATTCTTGGTATAAAAGGAAGAATTCAAAATCGAAGTTTTGTCGACGAAAACAACACAACTAAACATTTGACCGAAATAATTGCAGAAAAAGTATCTTTTGTAACTACAAAATCTAAAAAAACAAAAGAGGAAGAAACAGAAGATGATTACGAGACAATTATTGAATGTTGTTAATATTAAAAAAGAAGATAAAAATAACATCTTCTTTTAGGTACAGCATATACTTTTACTAGGTGAGTTAATTGAAACATTTTCGAAATCTAGGAATATTAGCGATTGCAGCATTTAGTTTTTTTTATACGGAAAAAATTGCAAACTTAACACTGGATAAAAATGAATTATATCAAAGTATTAAAGAAGAATCTTCTAAATATAATGAAGAATACATTAATGCTTTTATAGAAGATGGTCATATAGTACCAGGTTTAAATGGAAAAACAGTTAATATAAAAAATAGTTTTTATAATATGAAAGATTTAAATGCTTTTAATTCCTATTATTTAATATATGATACATCATATCCTGAAGTAACAATTGAAAATAATAAAGATAAAATTGTTGAAAGAGGAAATGAAAATAAAAAAAGTGTATCCTTCATATTAGAGTATAATGAAAATATAATTAAGTATTTTAAAGATAACAACCTTGAAGCAAGCATTCTTGTAAATGTAGAAAATTTTAATAAAAATGAAAAATTAGAGCAAGTAAATAATGAAGTTAATAAATATAAAGAGTTAGAATCTTTAATAAATAAATATAGTAATAATACGCATATTTGCTATTTAAGTGGTTCAAATGAAAAAATGTGCCGAAAAAATAACAAATATTTAGTTAAAACAAATAAAATAGTAAATAATAAAACATTTATAGATATAAAAAATAACATAACTTCTGGAGATATATATTATGTTGAAAAGTCAACGGATACAAAAAATATAAAGATATTAATAAATAGTATAATATTTAAGGATTTGGATATAATATCTTTAAGTAAAATGTTAAGTGAAGAAATAGATTGATTTAATTTAAGTTTTTTGGTATAATTTATTTACCGAAGAACTTATTTTTTTGATAATGAAGGTGATAATATATGAGTAAAATAAAGATTTTTGGTTTGGGAGGACTTTCTGAAAGTGGGAAAAACTCTTATGTCATTGAAGTAGATGATGAAATATTTGTATTTGATGCAGGAATAAAGTTTGCAAGCGGAAATTTACTTGGTATAGATTATATTATGCCAGACTTTAGTTATTTAGTAAAAAATAAAAAGAGAATTAAAGGTTTATTTATAACCCATGGGCATCCTGAAAATATGGGGGCTGTAAGAGACCTTTTAAAAGATGTTCCAACATTAAAAGTTTATGCCACAAAATATACTAAATTTGAACTTATGGAAGATGGAGTAAATGAAAATAATATTGTACTAATTAAACCTCACAAGAAAATTAATTTTGGGAATGTCTCAATATTTCCAATCGCAGTTTCTCATTCATGTCCAGATTCAGTAATGTATGTAGTTAATACAAAAGACGGAGCAATTTGTTATACCGGAGATTTTATAATAGACCCAAGCATGCAAGGGGCATATGATATGGATATTGGTAAAATTGCTTATATTGGAAAACAAGGTGTTCTATGTTTACTTTGTGAATCTTCTTTTGCAGAAAAAAATGGACACACATCTCCGAAACATAGATTAGTAAACTTTTTTGGTGATGTTATTAAACATCATGATAAAAGAATAATATTTTCTGTTTTACCAACGCATTTATATACAATTTCAGAAATATTTGAAGCTGCAGCAAATTCTCATCGAAAGATAATTCTAATGGGTAAAAGATTACAAAATGTCGTAAGTTTTGCCCATAAAGAAGGATATATAAGTTATAATGAAGAAATCCTTGGTGATTTATCAAATATAAATGACGAAAATGCCATACTTTTAGTAATGGATGATAGAACAACACCATATGCAAATATGAATAAAATATTAAATGGTTATGATAAGTTTGTTACTTTAAAACCAACAGATACGATAGTTTTCGCAGAACCTCGTTATGACAGTACTGAAAAAGTTTTAGTAAAATTACAAAATGAACTAGCAAAATTTGGCTGTGATATTGAAACAATTGATAAAGAAAAAGAAATATTACATCATGCATCACGAGAAGACTTAATGCTTATGATTAAATTAATTAATCCAAAATTCTATATGCCCGTAAAAGGAGAATATAGATACATGGTTAATAATGCTAATTTAGCAAGTACTCTTGGAATTCCTGATGCAAACATTTTATTAAAACAAAACGGAGATGTTGTAACTTTTGAAGATGGTAATCTTGTAGATAATTTTGCAAGAATTAAAGTTGATGATGTTTTAATTGATGGAACAAGTAATGATGATATTGGGGATTTAGTTATTAAAGACCGTGAAATGTTATCAGAAAATGGTATTGTATTAATAAGCGCTACAGTAGATAAAAAAGATAAAGTTTTACTTGTGGGGCCAGAAGTTACAACTCGTGGATTTATCTATGTTAAAGATTCACAAGATATGATAAATGAAATAAAAGTAATATGTGAAGCTATAATTAATAGAAATATTACTCCAAAATATATAGATTTTAATCAAATAAAAGTTGAAATCAGAGAAGAATTAAGTAGATATTTATATGAACTAACTGAATGTAAACCGATGATAATTGCAGTTGTTCAAGAAGTATAATTCATAAAAAATCACTCATACTATTAATGGGTGATTTTTAAATGGATGATATAACAGTTTTAAATGAACTATACAAAATAGTGGCAATGGGAATAATTGGTATTGATGAAGTAAAAGGGCATATTGAAGATAAAACCTTAGCTAAAACAATGAGTGATGCTAAGAAAAAATACATGGTAAATAAAATGGATATAACAAAAATGTTAAATGAACTAGGGGAAAAACCAACAGAAATAAACATAATTATTAAAACATTTAATGAAATTTATACGGGAATAGAACTAATTAAATGTGATGATGCCAAAATAGCAAAAATGTTAACTGAAGGAACTAACAAAGGAATTATTAAAGTTGAAGAAATATTAAATAATAATATTGATTATAAAGTTGAAAAATTAGCTGAAGAACTACTAGAATTATTAGAGTTCCAAATTAAATCTTGGAAATCTTATTTATAAACAAAAAAAGCCGATTGGCTTTTTTTATGCTTTACTAGCATTATCTTTAATTCTAGTTAGTTTAACTGATAAATCACTAACGTTAATATCATCATTTTTACTATCTAAAACAGATTTTTCTAACATATAATAATATGCATAATTAGTATCAATTATTTTAGCTTTAATATCACTTATAATTGAATCGCTACTGCTACGAAAAGTTACATTTCCATATTGAACATCATATTTACCATATCCTAAAAATTTAAATGTACAATTTTTTAAAATGCGTAATAATAAAATTGTATTTTTGTCTTCAAAGTTACTATCAGTTTCAATAACCTTGTAAGCAGCACAACGGCCTGTACCAAATACCATTGTGCCAATAATTTTGGCTGCTTCAAAATAATAATCACATTTTGACAAGTGTTTAGGTAATGTTCTTAAAAATAAATCACATATTTCTTTAGGGACTTGAGAACTATCTCCAATAATTTTAGCACAATTTAAAATCATTTCTTCATTATCCAATTTTGTAAGTAAGAAAAATTCAAACATACTAGACAAATTGTTATGAGTTTGACAACTAGCTTGAGTTATAACTAAAGCTCTATTTAGTATTTCAGCTGGTTTAAGTTCTTTTAACATTCTTTCATTTGTAAACAAGTCTTCTAAATATTTTGGAAATGACTTGTAACCATGCTCAATTATAAAATTGGCAAAAGTAAAATTAAGCCCTTGTTTAATTAAAGTGTCATCTAATAAAAGATTGAAGAAAACTATATAGCAATTCTCATATTTTTCATCTGGAATACCTAAAAAACATTGAACATATTCAAAAACTTTTCCAGAATTTATTAACGTTTGGTTTGTTAAAAGTTCTAATGTTAATCTTTTTTTACTAGGTGTCATTGAATTAGTAGGGTCCACGCTTAAATAAATTTTCACAGCTTTTAAAGCATCTTCATCACTATTATAACGATTAATTATGTCTACATTGCTTTTGAAATCTCCGCCAGACAATATGGTTGCAAGAAGTTTTTCACTTCTATTAAATAAACTTTTAGAATCTTCGATACTTAAATTATTTTCTTGAATTTTTCGAAGCAAATCAATAACTAAATCTTTTTTCATTTTCTAACCTCCTGTAAGTACATTTTACAATAGAAAAAAATGAAAAGCAAGGTTATATATGGCATTTATAATTATAATGTGATAAAATTACCTTAAGAAAGAAGGTCATATGTATGGAAATAGTATGTAAATATTTTTTATATTTTATTATTTATTCATTTTTAGGTTGGTTTATGGAAGTATGTGTTTCTCTATGGAATAAGCATAAATTTATAAATCGTGGATTTTTAATTGGCCCATATTGTCCAATATATGGATGGGGATGTTTAGCTATTATTCTAGTAGTAGGTAAGGATACTAGTGATATTCTCGGCGTATTTTTAAAAGCAATTTTAATATGTTCATTACTTGAATATTTTACAAGTTATTTTATGGAAAAAATATATAATGTTAGATGGTGGGATTATTCAAATAAAAAGTTTAACATTAATGGAAGAATTTGTTTAGAAACAATGATACCTTTCGGGCTACTTGCATCTTTAATTATTTATATATTACATCCAGCAGTTATAAAACTTGTTGATAAGTTATCACCAACAGCTTTGTTAGTTGTGGCAATTACATTATTTGTTATTTATATAATTGATAATATTATATCAACATATATTTTATTTAAGATAAAAGGTAAAATTAAAAGTGAAAGAAAAGATAACACCGAAAAAATAAAACAATATATTGAAAAATGGTTTCAAGATAATACTGTCCTTTATCGTCGTATTAAAAGTGCATTCCCTAAATTTCAAGTATTTATAAAAGAATTAGAAATGCGAAAAAAAGGAAAAGAAAATCATGAAAGTTAGATATGCAGTTAGAGTATTTGCTATAAAAGATGATAAAATAATGTGTATAAGATATAAAGATATCAACAAAGATTTTTTTGACATTCCTGGTGGAAAAATTGAAGATGGCGAAAGTGAAGTACAAGCATGCCAAAGAGAATTTAAAGAAGAAACTGGGATGACAATTGATGAACTTAAATGTATTGGAAAGATAGAGATTATTTATCCAGCTGAAGATAAAAAATATGATATAAAAACATATATTGCAAGTAAAATAGATGGTACACCTCAAGAGTTTCCTGAAAACTATGCTTGCTGGATACCGATAAAAAAGTTAATTGCTGAAGAAAAAAGATTAGCAACTACTCACTTACTAGATGATAATTTAAGAAAGTACTTGTATGATGAAAAAGTAAATATGATTTTTACTTGTGATAGCAATCATAATGTAATAAATATGGAGATAAGGTGAGAATATGAATGTCGTTGGTACAATGTTTTTTAAAGATAATAAATTATTAATTGATAAACCGAGAAAAAGACCAACATATCAAATGATTGGTGGAAGAGTAGAAGATGGAGAAACTCCACTTGATGCAGCTAAAAGAGAATGTCATGAAGAATTAGGTAATAATGCCATTTTTGATGAGACATTATTTGAGTTAGTAATGGAATTTGACGAAATAGCAACAAGTGATGGAAAAACTCCGATACATTTTTATGTATTCAAATACAATGGACCACTTGATGGTAGCTTAAGTTTATCCGAAGAAATAGAAAATTTTATGTGGTATGAAAGTAGTATAGGTACAGATATATTATCAAATACATTAAAAAATGAAGTAGTACCATATTGTTTAAAAAATAATTTGATAAAGTAAAACCAAGTAAATGCTACTTGGTTTTACTTGACATAATTTTATTATATTTATGTTTTATATTTGTTCTAACTAATTTAGATGGATTTTTAAAACTTAAATCATCTTGTAATAATTGTATATAAGTTCCTTCATATTGAATTAAAGATGAATCTAAATATGAATAAGTGACATATTCATGAAAAAATAAGTCATCTCTTTGAATAAATTCATTAATAACCTCTGGACTACTTTTTAACAATGTATCTAAATCAGGTTCAGCAATCTTTTGATAAAAAGTTTTATATATTGGATTACCTTGATTTAAAATAGTTACAAAAAAGTCAAGAGAAGGAATATCTAACCAACTAGAAGGTGATTGGCAATAATTACCTCTACGAACGTTGATTGTTAATGAAATATTCTCATTTATTACAATCTCATTTTTTTTATTTAATAAAAATTCAGTTAAAGCAACATAATATAATTTTTTTCTAAAACCCATAATTAAACCTCCTAAATTGGCTTTATTATATATTATAACTTTGTCTAAGTCAATAAAAACATTGATTGTAACTATTTTACTGTGATATACTAGCATGAAGGACGTGATTAAATGACAAATATTGTGATTGGTGGACTAATTGAAAAAGAAAATAATTTTTTATTAGTACAAGAAGCAAAAGAAAAATGTAAATGAAAATGGAACATACCAGCAGGTCACCTGGAAGTAAATGAATCAGTAATCGATTGTTTAAAAAGAGAAATAAAAGAAGAAACCGGATGCGATATTCTTCAAACTGGAATACTTGAGATAGGAAATAAAGTATTAGAAAATGATATATTTTTAAGTATTATTTTTGGGGCAAAACTTATAGATGAAAAACTAGATTATAATTTAAATGAAATACTAGACGTAAAATGGTTTTCTTATGATGAAATTATAAAAATGAAAAGTAAATTAAGATCACCAGAGATTATATTAAGGTGCATAGAAAATTATAAAGCAGGAAAAACTGTAAATTTAGATGTCTTAAATATTTTATAAAGAGGTAAAAATGAGATATAAAAGAACTAAAAAAATATTGCTATTTTGGTGCTTATTTGTTGGAATCGGAGCATTATATGGAAGTATTTGCATGTTTATAGATCCAACAGGAAAGTTACTACATATGGATACATTACTTCCTTATTTTAGTGTACTTCCATTTAGTGATATTCTTTTTCAAAATTATATATTTTCAGGAATATCTTTACTTATTGTAAATGGTATATCTTAATTTAATTGCATCCTACTTAATAATTAAAGATAAAAAAATAGGTTTCATTCTTGGAACTATATTTGGCATAACTTTAATGGTGTGGATAACTATTCAATTTATTATATTACCAACCAACTTTTTATCAATAAGTTATTTTATAATTGGATTTTTACAATTTATAATTGGTTTAATAACAGTAATATTTTATACACAATCAAAATTTGTCTTTGATATCAATGACTATAAAAACATAAATAAAAACAAAGATAGTGTTGTAGTATATTTTTCTAGAATGGGCTATACAAAAAAAGTTGCATATGAGAAAGCAAATGAAATCGGTGCCAATATAATAAAGTTAAAAACTAAAGAAAAAACTGATGGAACACTAGGTTTCTGGTGGTGTGGAAGGTTTGGAATGCATCAATGGAGAATGGATATTGAAAATATTAATATTGTTTTAAAAAAGTATAAGAAAGTATATATTGTAAGTCCAATCTGGGTCTTTAATATATGTGCGCCGATTAGAGATTTTTGCTATAAATATAAAAATGATATTAATAGCCATGAATATATATTTACTCATTTTATGAAATCTAGTTTTGTGAGAGTTACAGACCAAACAGATAAAATATTAGGTAAAAAAAGAGACGGGTTAACATCAATCTGTGTGAGGTTTGGAAAAGTTAAAAAAGTATTTAAGATTTTACAGTGACATTTACAGTGACAAATGCTATAATTAATTTTAATTAGAGGTGATTTATTATGATAGATATTAAAAGAATACCGAATTCAGATATGAATAAAGCTCTTGAACTAGTATGGAGTGTATTTTTAGAGTATGAAGCTCCAGATTATACAGAAGAGGGTATAAATGAATTTAAAAAAACAATTGATAATATGAATTGGATAAATGATAGAGAATTTTATGGAGCTTATATAGACAATACTTTAACTGGAGTTATTGCTACTAAAGATAAAACTCATATTGCCTTATTTTTTGTCGAAGGAAAGAACCATAATAAAGGAATAGGTAGAATGTTATTTAATAAAATAAATACTTTAAACGAAGACAATTATATGACAGTAAATTCTTCTTTATTTGCCCATGATATTTATAAACATTTAGGTTTTATTGATACAGATACAGAACAATGTATTCATGGTATAAAGTTTTACCCAATGAAATTAGTAAGAAAAAAAGATTAGTTCGTTTATTTTGAACTAATCTTTTTGCAATATTTTTGAATATTATCTTTATCATAATTATTATTTTTTATTATTTTATAATATTCATCTTTACTATTTTTATTACATCTTATTACATCATAAAATAATGTATCATAATATATTGCAGTATCACTTGATATTTTTATTATTGAAAATCTTGGAGCTTGTTTTATATTTATAACACTTATATAATCTATCATAAATAACATAGAAATAAATAAAACAAGGTAACTTACACTAATTATAATCTTTTTAGTAAGTTTTAATTTCTTTATTAAAATAATAATTCCCAACATAGATACTAATGCTCCAAATACTGAATAAATACTTCCCCATGAACTTTCACTTGGAAAAATAGACATTGCAGTTATTGCCATCATTATTCCGAAAGCAATTAGTATTATTCCAATAATATTATTTTTAACTATCACTTTTTTGTTTGTATAATCAATTGTAGTAATAATGTTTTCTTCTAATTTTTCTTGATATTTATCTTTAGGTATTTTTTCACCACTAATTAAATCGTTAATTGAAATATCTAATATTTGACATAATGGTTTAAATAAAGATAAGTCTGGCATATTTCTACCGTTTTCCCAATTACTTATGGATTTATCTGTAACTCCCAATTTTTCTGCAAGCTCAGTTTGTGTTAACTTTTTTTCTTTTCGACATTCTAAAATAAATTTTCCAATTTTCTCTTGATTCATACTATTTCCTTCCTTCATGTTTAATTATACTTTATTATTTAATATTTTAACAGGAAATATAACTAGAGTTAAAAAAATTTTTTATTAATTTTCTAATAGTTCTAAAGCATATTTATCATATTCATTAAAATTATTATTTTTATCCATTGAGAATTCTTTATAATGTTCTAAAAAGTCATTAGCACTTTCAAAATCATTTTGAAATTCTTATTTATTTCCAAACATAACAATGCTTCCAAATAACTTTTTTTATTTCTTCTTGGCATTACGAGCAGCAGAAGGAATTATCAATATTTAGGGCAAAATTACTAGTTGGTATGCTTTAAAAAATCTTCTAATTCACTGATTTTAATTTTATTACCAAAGTTTTTGATATAAACATCATTAGAATAATTAAA
>UQVR01000029.1 GCA_900544625.1 uncultured Mycoplasmatota bacterium | reverse complement strand
TAATGATAAATTAGGAAAAGAAATAGTGAAAATGTTAGAAGATAACGAAATCAAAGTTATTAAAAATATAAATTTAAATTTATTACATACAACAGATTATTTTAATTATGGAATAAATAAATTGGAAAAATTAATAAAAGAAAATTATTTAAGTGAATATGAAAATATTATTATATCTTGTACAAATTTACCAACAATTGGGGTAATAAAGAGCTTAGAAGATAGGTTGAATACGCAAATTATTTCAAGCAATTCAAGTTTATTTTCAAAAATTAAAAGAGACAATAATATTTAAAGGAGGAAGCATGACTAAAGAAGAATTTAAAAAGATTATTGATATATGTAGTAATCAGGAAGAAGTAAGAAATGCAGTAAAAAAGAATCACAATAATAACTTATGGTGGCCTTTGGAAGTAGAGGACTACAGAAAAAGATTATTGATTGCAGGTCTTTCTACTAGAATTTCTTATAATATGATAGATAGTTATAGGAAAGTAATAAATGATTTAAATAGTTATTCCTATGATGAAATCAAAAATATGACGGAAGATGAAATAATTAATATAATCAAAGGATTAGGGTTATCGAATTCAAGATATAAATATTTGTCATCGATGGTTGATTTTATAGAAAAATATGATAATGAAATAAAAACATTATCTAATGATGAATTGATTAAACTGATTGCTGATAATGTTAGTGGTGCATCTTACAAAGTTGCACAATGTTGTGTTTTATATATAAGAGGATATTATTCAGGTGTAATGCCAGTTGATAGTGGTATGAAGGATGTGGAATTACCTTGTTTAGGATTTGAACAACATAAAAATGCATTAGGACACGATATTTTAAGAAAAGAATTAGAAACAATAGCAAAAGATAATAACATGGGAGAAATAATAAAACAAAATGGATATGAAGAACTTAAAGTAGAAAATTATGATAATGCTACATGGTTTTGTCATTTAGTTCTTATTTATTATAAACGTTATTTTTGCAATAAACATAATCCTGAAATTTGTCCATTAAGAGATTATGTTGAAGTAAAATGTAAATGTAGGAAATAATAGTTAAGGGGGGATTCTAATGTTAATAATAGAAGGTATAGACGGTGTAGGTAAAACAACTTTAGTTGAATATTTACAAAGTTTTGGAATGAAAAAATATCATTTTGATTATGATGCAAAAAACATGGACTTGTTATCAAAATATATGAAGGTTTTATTGTCAGATAATACTGAATTAGTACTTGACAGATCGTTTATTAGTGAAATGGTTTATGGACCGGTTATAAGAAATAAATGTAAATTGAGTATAGAAGATTATACAAAACTATTAATTGCATATAAAAATACTGGAGCTAAAATTATTTATTTAACAGCTCCTAAAGAAGTTTTATTAAAAAGAAGAAACGATGAACAAAGTGATTATGGAGTTATCACAAATCATTATGAAGAATTAAACAAAAAATATGATGAGATTATGAAATATTCTTCTAAATTTATAGATGTGATTGCTATAAATACTCATGAAGCAAATATTGAACAAGTTAGAAGTCAAGCGAAGAAATTGGTGAGAAAATGATTGATTTATGTTATGTAGGTAATTCTTCCAATGATAAAATTGTTGTAAATAATGAAATTTACAATACATTAGGCGGAAGTTGTATATATTCGAGTTTTTCTTCAAAGACTTCTTTTGATGGGAAAATTGCAATAATAAGTAAAGTAGATAGTGATACAAATTTATTATTAAAAGAAAAACAAATAGGGTTTTATGGAACTGTCGTAGATAGAATGACAGAGTTTATAATTGATGAAGAAAAATCTACCTGTGAATCACAATTTTATAATACAGATGTAATTAAATTAGAAACTAAAATAAATGTCAATCATTTACATATATCATTAAGAAAAGGTGTGGATGTCCAAAACATTTTGGAAAATGAACTATTAAATTATAATCATCTTTCGGTAGATGTGATGATACATAGTGTTGTAGATTTTATACCTATAATAGAAAAGTATGTTTCAAAAATAGAAATCTTATTCTGTAATATTAATGAGTACAATATAATAAAAAAATATGTAAAGGATATACCCTTGGTAATAGTAACAAATGAAAATAAACCGGTTCTTGCAATAACCCCGACAAATACAATTAGTTATAATGTAATGAACAACTATAATATTAAATCTACTACTGGTGCTGGAGATTCATTTATTGGCGGTTTCTTGTCAAGATATATAGTTAATCAAAATATAGATGAATCTATTTCACAAGGAACCTATAATGCTTACAAATCTATAGAAAATATAGGACCTTTATTATCTATAGAATCATGTATAGATAAAACTACAAAATCAACGTTACTTCCTAACAATATTATTGTAATAGGTAATTCGTGTGCTGGAAAAACAACGTTTATTGATTATTTTAAAAAGTATTATAATATATATTCAGATATAGATGATTTGGAACCACTATTAGAAATATTTATGTTAGATGATTTGTTGTATCAGAATAAAATGGAAGAATTTAAAAAAATTAAAAATGAACTTAAATATGTTAATAAAATATGGGAAGAGTATAATGATAATATAAATGCAATAAATCACTATACTAAACCTGCAAATCATGGAGATGGACACGATATAATAAGACCTATTCTATGGGATTATTTAATTCAAATGGCGGTAGTAAATTCAGAAACACACAATATAATCCAGTTTTCAAGAGGTAAGGATGAACTATATGAGTCACAATTTTCTCAAAATGCATATTTTCGTAGTATAAGAACGTTTATTGATAATTTAGAAAACAATGGTAACTCTATTATTGTTAATTTAGTTTCTAGTTTAGAAATAAGAAAAAATAGAAATAGAATAAGATTTGAAAATGGTGGGCATTATGTTTCTGATGACACTATGGACAGTGTATATTCAAAAAATATATTCAAATATACAAAAACAGGTAAAAATTTTGGATATTTGTTAGTTAATGGACGAAATATTCCAGTATATACTATTATTAATGATAAAACGCTTAATGAGATTGAATTAAATAAATTTTTAGAGTATAATGTTAATAAGGTAATAGAATATTACAATGATTTTAAGGAGGAAAAACATGAAATTAAAAAAAATTCAAAAAGATATTTGGCAAAATAAATTAAATAAAGGGTTTAATACAACTGACGTGAATAAAGAATTTTGTTTTTTATATGGAGAAGTGGCTGAAGCATACGATGCTTGGAAGAAGAAAAAAGATGGTTTGAATGAAGAATTAGCTGATATTGCTATTTATTTAATGGGGTTATCCGAAATGTTGGGTTTTGATTTGGCGGATGAAATAGAGAAGAAAGTCTCTAAAAATGAAAAACGAGTATATAAAAATATAGATGGGGTCAATGTAAGAATAAGTGATTAATATTTAAAAGTTAAAGTATACTTCACATCATATAGATTAAATAAAGTGTATCCATTATAGATATGAAATTTGTATATAATAATCAAAGAGACAATGGTATTGATTTATCTGATTATGATGAAATATTAGTTAATGGGTTAAGACTTAAAGTACAAAATATGACTGAAGAAGAAATAAGAAAGTATGTGGATGAAAGAGAACTAATTAGAAAGATATGTTAAGCATTAAGAAGTAACTTATAGTTGCTTTTTTTCTTTGGGTTAAGTTATAATTATGAAGGAGGTAAGGATATGATAATTCCAAAGTTTATAAAAAAGAAAAGTGTAATCGGAGTAGTTGCGCCATCTGATGGAGCTGATAATGAATTAAAAGTTAAAAGATTTAAAAATGCCTGTAGTAAATTAGAGAGTTTGGGTTATAAAATTAAATTATCTGATAATGTTTTTAATTCATTTATGGGCAGAAGCACAAGTGAAGAACAAAGAGCAACAGAATTTAATGAAATGGTTAATGATAAAAAGGTTGATTTAATAATGTGTGCTTCTGGTGGTGAATTTCTTTTAGAAATTTTGCCTTATATTGATTTTGAATTGTTAAAGAATAATCCAAAATTTGTGTGTGGTTTTTCTGATCCAACTGGTTTGTTATATCCAATAACTACAAAGTGTGATATAGCAACTATTTATGGAAAAAATTTCTCTCATTTTGGAATGGAAGAATATCATCAAAGTGAAAAAGACTTTTTAAGTTTAATAAATGGAAGTATTATAGAACAAAATAGTTATGAAAAGTATGAAGATGTTTATCCAGAGAAAGTAACTGGTCTAGAGAGCTATAATTTGGATAGCGATGTAAAATGGATGACGGTTAAGGATGAAGATATTTTTATTAAAGGTCGAATTATCGGAGGTTGTTTTGATATTATATCTGACCTAGCTGGTACAAAGTATGATGGAATAAATGAATTTAATGAAAAGTATAAAAATGATGGTATCATTTGGTATTTTGATAATTGTGAAAAAAGTATGGATGATGTAATTAGAATACTTTGGAAGTTTAATGAACTAGGATATTTTAAGTATGCTAAAGGTATTATTTTTGGAAGATTTGGAAAAGAAGTAAGTAATACATATGAAAATGTAATTGATTGTTTAAAAGATAGCGTTATAAGTAAGTTAGATATACCAATAATTTATAATGCTGATGTAAGTCATAAGGGCCCATGCTTAAATATAATTAATGGTGTAATTACTGAGGTTGAAGTAAAAAATCATAAAGGAAAGATTAAATTTGAAATTTTTGAATAAACTTATAAATAGAGGGATAATATGCAACAATTTATATTACATATAATAGAACAATTTGGATATTTTGGAGTATTTTTTCTGATATTAATTGAAAATGTATTTCCACCGATACCATCAGAAGTAATTCTTTTAATTAGTGGTTTTTTTAGTTCTTATACTAGCTTAAGTGTTTTTTATATGATACTTGCATCAACACTAGGTTCATTTTTAGGTGCCATCATTCTTTATTATATAGGTAAGATATTTAATAAAGAAAGATTAAAGAAAATAGTAAATGGTAGACTTGGCAAGATATTATTTTTAAAAGAAAATGATATAGATAAAGCTGATGAATGGTTTGATAATAAAGGAAATAAAAGTGTATTTTTTTGTAGATTTGTACCAATTGTTAGAAGTTTGATATCAATACCCGCTGGTATGAGTGAAATGCCAATGGGAAAATTTATAATTTATACAATATGTGGATCAATGATTTGGAATACAGTATTAATTTGTTTAGGCTATAGATTAGGAAGTAATTGGGAGTATGTTTTAACAATACTTGATAAGTATCAAATGCTTGTAATTGTAATACTTGTTATAATATTTGGATATGTAATAATAAAATTTTATAGAAAAAAGAGAAAAAGTAAAAAAATATAGTGCTTTTTCTTTTCTTTTGTTATAATATATTTGTTATGAGAGGTGAAGAAAATGAATGAAGTAACATTGTTACCTGCGGATACTTATAAAGTTATTAATAAAAGTATTTTAAGTGATGTAGATAGAAAATATTTACTTTCATTTTATGAACCTATTATTGGACATTTGGCAACAACCTTATATCTAACACTTGTTAATGATTTGGAATTAGGTCAACAGTTTTCCAGAGATTTAACACATCATCACTTGATGGGACTTTTAAAAACACCATTAAAATTTTTAAAAGAAGCTCGTGAAGCTTTAGAAGCTGTTGGTCTTTTAAAAACATATTATAAAGCTGGACATGTTAATAATTACATTTATGAATTATATTCACCAATGAGTCCAAATGAATTTTTTAATCATCCCATTCTTAATATTGTTTTATATAATAATTTAGGTGCTACAGAATATGAATATTTAAAAAAACAGTATCAAAAAGTTAAGATAGATACTAAAGAGTTTACAGATATAACTAAAAAATTGGATGACGTAATGGATAGTGGTGTAAATATACCAACTTTAGATGTAATAGAAAGAAGTATAAATGATATTGAAGTAAGTGATCGTGTTGATTTTGATTTGATTTTATCAAGTATACCTAAAGGTATTATAAATGAAAAAGTGTTTACTAAAAAAACTAAAGAATTAATAAATGATTTGGCTTTTATTTATAAAATAGATACTTTAAAAATGATTGAGTTAATAAGAAGTGTTTTAAATGAATATGGAATGATTGATAAAAATAATTTGAGAATTAATGCTAGAAAGATGTATCAATTTAATAATGGGGCTTTACCAACTTTAATTTATAGATCACAACCAGAACATTTGAAAAGCCCAGTCGGAGATAATTCGATGCGTGGTAAAATCATTGAAATGTTTGAAAGTATTAATCCAGTTGATTTTTTAAGAAATAAATATGGTGGAACTAAACCTACGAATAGAGATATAAAAATAATCGAAAGCTTAGTAATTGATTTAGAAATGCCTCCGGCTGTAGTTAATGTATTACTCGATTATGTACTTAGAAAAAACAATAATAAATTAGCTACGAATTATATTGAAACTATCGCAGGACAATGGAAACGAGCTGGTTTAAAAAATGCTAAGGAAGCAATGGAATTTGCGGAAAAAGAAAATAAAAAGTTTACTAAGAAGTTAGATAGTAATAAAGCAACTAAAGAACCTGTTTGGTTTAATAAAGTAAATGAAGCAAGTCAAATGAGTGATGCAGATAAAGAAGAATTAGAAAATTTATTAAAGGAGTTTAAATGATGGAAAAAGTTAATATGACATTAAGTGAAAAAATAGAAAAAGAATTAGAAAAAGAACTTTCAAAGTCATTAAAAGATGAAGAATTTTGTAATTTGGTTAAAAGAAATAAGTTGCCTAAGGAAGTAGTGATTAAAAATAATACAAAGTTAATGGATACTTGTGATGAACTTAAAATTTGTAAAACATGTAAAGGATTATTTATGTGTAAAAATAAAGTAAGTGGTCATGTTTTATATCCAAGTTTTGATGAAACATTAAAGTTTATTTATATGCCATGTAAATATCAAAAAGAATTAGTAAGAAAAGAAGTTGATAAAAAAAATAAACTTAATGAAATAAAGAATGCCCGTATGAAAGATATAGATATCAATGATAAAAATAGAGTGGAAGTAATAAAATGGTTGAAAGAATATTATGATAATTATGAAAAAATTAATACATTAAAAGGATTATATTTACACGGTTCATTTGGAAGTGGAAAAACATTTTTAATTGCTGCTTTATTAAATGAACTTGAAATAAGTAAAAATGCTATAACAGAAATAGTCTATTTTCCAGAACTTCTAAGAAATATGAAAGAAGACTTTAGTATTGTAGAAGAAAAATTAGATTTTTTAAAAAATGTAGATATTTTATTAATAGATGATATCGGAGCAGAAAATGTTACTTCATGGGGAAGAGATGAAATATTAGGTACAATACTTCAATATAGAATGAATAATAAATTAAGTACTTTCTTTACATCAAATTTAACTTTAGAAGAATTAGAGAATCATTTATCTATAACTAAAAATAATGAGGATAAAATAAAGGCTAGAAGAATTATTGAAAGAATAAAACAACTTACTGAAGATAAAGAATTAGTAAGTAAGAATAGAAGAAATTAAATTTTTGCTTTTTAATTTTTAATTTTTGTGGTATGATATTATAAAGATAGGGTGATTAGTATGAAAAATTTAGAACCGTTGTTAAAAGAGACAGAAGATAAATTTTATTTTGTTAAAGATAATGAAGTAAAAAAAGACGATAAAAATAAAAAAACAGAAATAATTGTTACATCTGTTATTGGGGTTATTATTTTATGGCTTATGTGGTATAGTTTGTATCCTTTTTATGTAGGTTTTGTTCACTATGATGAAGGACATAAAAAGACTGAAGAAGTAAGTAATACTGAAGAAGAAATATCTAGTAATTCAGCACTTGTTCAAGAACTTTATGGTTATATAGATGCTAAAAATAATAATGAATTATCAAATCTTTTTACTATTTATAATAATGGTAATATAACTAGTAGTAATATTTCTGATAGTCAAAAATTAACTGTTGTTTTTAAGTATTTAGGTCTTAGTTGTAATGGAAATGAGATTGTTAAGAGTTTAGATGAATTAAAGAGTGCAGCTATTAAAATATTTAATGATGATAGTTTTGTTGATTTGGTTACTAAAAATAATGAAGCTAGTTTTGATCAATATAGTGTATCTTATAATATAGAAAATAATACTTATACAATAAAATTAAATAGTTGTGTTACAAGTAATGATTTTACTTTTAAAAGTTTATTAAAAGCAACTCAAAGTGAAGATGAAATTTATATTTATGAAGCATTTGGATATTTTGTTAATACAGAAAATAATCAATATGTTGTTTATGACAATGCTTTAAGAACAAATAAGCTTGGAGAATATGTTGATGAAAATGGAAATAAAGAATTTAAGGAAGTAAATCAATTAAAACAATATAAATGGACATTTAAAAAGAGTAGTGATAACAATTATTATTTTGTATCAGTTACTCCGAGTATTTGATTAAATATAATTTTAAAATTATTTAAATAGATTAGTTTATTAGAACTATCTATTTTTTTTATTAATCCATAATATTCATATGTATAACCATTTTTATAATAAGTTATATGAATTTTATCTTGCATGTAATAGGCATCAATTATAGTTTTTTCAAATTCGTTTGTTTCATCTTCACTTATGTGAGGTTTGGTTATTTTTTCTTTTTCTTTTATTAAAGAATAGAGAATTTCCTTGTTACTTACAACAGAATTAAATGGCATCCATTTAATCATACCACGATCTTTATTCATGATGTCCTCCGATCTTTTTGTTTCTTTCTATAGCTGTTGAATCTGGAAGTAGACTGCTTGCTTTAACTATACTATTTTTTCCAAATCGACTTTTTATTTCATCGATGGCAGTGTTAATTTTTCTTTCTTGTTCTTTTTCTTCAAGTGAATCAAATAAATTTAGTTGAGTGCTACTTTTTTTTATTAGTCCACCACATGATATACTTACTTTTCTTATTGGTAAATTGTTATAGTATCTATCAAAGATTAAATAACATATATTGGTTATTTCTTTTGGTGAATCAGTTGGTGTATCAAGTTTAATAGAGTGATAAAAACCTCCGTTTATATCTTTAGAGTATCCAATACCAAACCCAATTACTTGCGATTCTTTGTTGCTTAATCTTAGTCTGGCAGTTAAAACATCTACCATTTCCGCGATGATTAGTTTTATATTATTTCCATCATAGTCTTTAAATAAAACTTGGGAATGGCTAAATGATTTGTCTTTAGGATTTACTTTAAAATCACTAATTTTACTTAAATCTATTCCATTGGCATGATTCCAAAGTTCTTGTCCCATTACCCCGAATTTATCTTTTAAAATATTTTTATCAAAATTGGCTAATTCTTTTATGGTGTAGATATTTAAATTATTTAAATTTTTTTCCATTCTCGGTCCAATTCCCCACATCTTTGATAACGGCGTAATTGGCCATAATTTTTCGGGTATATCATCATATGTCCATTTTGCTATTCCATTTTTATACTTTTTAGCTTCGGTATCCATTGCTACTTTGGCTAGTAAAAGATTTGGCCCAATCCCACATGTTGCAGTAAGTCCTGTTTTTTCTTCAACTGTTTTAAGTATTTCTTCAGCTAGCTCATAATCTGTTTTTTTATATAATTTTAAATAATCTGTTACATCTAAAAAACATTCGTCAACAGAATAAATGTGTAGGTCTTCTGGTGCCACGTAATCAAGATAAATGCTTACAACTTCTTTACTTTTTTCAATATATAATTTCATTCTCGGAGGTACAATTTCATATTTTATGTTTTTAGGTATATCATATAATCTTACTCGTGATGGTACACCTTGTTTTTTTAGCGCTGGAGTTACTGCAAGAGTTATAGCACCATTTCCTTGTTTTTTGTTAGCTACCACTAAAGGGACTTTAAATGGATCAAGTCCACGATCTACACATTCACATGATGCAAAGAAACTTTTTAAATCAATACACATAATATTTCTTTTTACATATAGGTTATTATCCATTTTATACCTCCAAACATTCGTTCTGGTTATATTATAAAGTATAATAAATAATTATTCAATTACTAAAATATGGAAAATTTATTTATATAGTTAATTATTACTTATCTTCTTATAAAAAACAAGTGTAAAGTTTAAATTAGGTTTAAAAAGTAATAAAATATGTGATATAATTATATTGCAAATAAGGAGGATACTTATGGAAAATAAATTTAAACTAACAAAAGAACAAAATGTGCTCGTAGCAAAAAGAAATATAGTTGATTTAAATTAGAAAAGAGGATGTAAAATGATAATTGGATCTCATGTTAATTTTGGGGCAGAACAATTACTTGGCTGTGCTAGGCAAGCAGTAAGTTATGGTGCTAATACATTTATGTTTTATACCGGAGCACCTCAAAATACAGTAAGAAAAATGATTGATGAAGAACTAACAATTGAAGCAAAAAAGTATATGAACGAAAATGGTATTGATATAAATAATGTTATTTGTCATGCTCCATATATTATAAATTTAGCCAATAGAGAAAATGAAACTTCTTGGAATTTTTCTTGTTCATTTTTAAAGCAAGAAATATCTAGAATAAGCAAAATGGGTGTTAATTATATTGTAGTTCACCCAGGGAATAGTTTAAAAATGGATAGAAGTAGTGCCTTAGAAAATATTGCAAATGCTATTAATTTAATTATTGATAATGAAACAAAACCAATGATTTTATTAGAAACAATGGCTGGTAAAGGTACAGAATGTGGGATAAATATTGAAGAGATAAAAATTATTTTAGATAAAATAGATTTAAAAAATAAAGTCGGTGTTTGTTTAGATACTTGTCATTTAAATGATTCAGGTATTAATATAGCAAAATTTTTAGAATACTTAGAAGAGTTTGATAAAATAATTGGCCTTGATAAAGTAAAATGTGTGCATTTAAATGATAGTAAAAATGTATTGGGTTCTCATAAAGATAGACATGAAAATATTGGATATGGCACAATTGGGTTTGATAATTTAATTAATGTTGCTTATATAGATAAACTAAAAGATGTACCTAAAATATTGGAAACTCCATATATTTTAGGTAATCCACCATATAAATTTGAAATTGAAATGATAAAAAATAAAACTTTTAATAATAATTTAATTGATGATGTTTTAAAGTTTTATCAAAAATAAAAGGTTGTAATTATTGCAACCTTTTACTATTTTAAAAATGAATTAAACTTTTGGAAATATTCGTTAAATACTTGCTTTATTTTAGGAAAATTTTCTGGTTTATAATGATTTTTATATCTATCTATATCAAATATATTAGGATTCTTTAAAACATCTTTCCAATTCTTTTTTATAAAATCATAAGTAAAGTTTATTTCTTCTTCACTAAAGTTAGCACCTTTACTTAAAGAAAAATTTCTTATATCTTCTTTAGTTAATCTATTTATATATGCTCCGATTATATTAAACATCATAATCACCTTAATATATTGTATGTTTTTTTGTAAAAAAGGAATACTAATAATTATGAGAAAGTATGTATATTTTAGTATGTTATTTATGTTTTTTACCATTTTTGCTATTAGATTAAGTATTATTTTATCTAATAAGTCTTTTTATGAAGAAAAATTAGAAGAAAAAACTAATATATATGTAAACGGGATTAGCGCTCCGAGAGGAAGAATACTTGATACAAATGGCAAAGTTTTAGTAGATAATATTGGAGTTAAAACAATTTATTATAATAAAATAAAAGGAATAAAAATTAGTGATGAACTTGATATTGCTAAGTTTTTAGAAGAAATTTTAAATGTTAATGAAGCAAGTAAGGATGAACTTAAAAAATATTATTTAATTACTAATAATGATGGAAAAGATCTAATTACTAGTGATGAATATAGATTACTTGAAGAAAGAAAAATTACTAAAGATGATATAAGTAATATGAAGTTG
>UQVR01000028.1 GCA_900544625.1 uncultured Mycoplasmatota bacterium | reverse complement strand
TCTGGGAAGATGGAGAATATAAAGCAAAATTTGGAAGTAATGTAGGAAAAAATGGTACAACATGTAATGAATATACAAGAAGAAAAAACTTAGTGATATGTCAAGTCGTAGGAAATAATTGTAATGATATAAAAAATGAACAATGGTTTAAAGATGATATAACAATAGGATTGAAATTTGTAAATGGAAAGAGAATAATTAAAGAATCTGGATATGAAATAAGTTGGAAAAGTAATACGGGAATATCATCAATAGAAGACACTATAAAAACAAATGTAGACTTGATAGCCAATATAAATTATACAGCTAAAGTAATAAAAGATAATGAAGTAAGTGAGGCATCACAAATAGTAAATATAGATAAAGAAGCTCCGTTAATAAATGAAATAAAGTATAATATCAATTGGAGTAAAAGTAAAGAAATAGAAATAATAGCAAGTGATGGTTTAGGGTCTGGTGTTGAAGGTTATGTAATAGTTTTAGAAAACGAAAAGTGTTCTGGCTATAATACAAACAATAAAATAACAATTAAATCAAATGGTAATTATAAAGTATGTATTAGGGATAAAGCTGGAAATGAAACTGAAAAAGTAATAAAAGTTTCTACGATAGATACAAAACCTGAAAATCCAGTAATAAGTGCATCAGATGGAATAACAAGTGGAAAGTTTCATAGTAAAGATTATACATTATCATGGAAAAGCGTTTATGAAGGAACTCAAGACTTAATATATTATTATGGAACAGATAAAACAAAAATGATAAATAAAGGAACCTCAGTAGGTGTCAAGAAAGATCAGTATAATGTAATAATGTATGTTAAAGCTTGTACAAGAGAAAGTAATTTGTGTTCAGGAATAAGTAGTTATAAAATAAATGTAGATACAATCCCAACAAATCCAGTAATAAGTGCATCAGATGGTCAAGTAAGTGGATCATATCATGACAAAGATTATACATTATCATGGAAAAGTACGAATCAAGGTTCACAAAATTTGATATATTATTATGGAACTAATCCATCAAAGCTTTCAAGTACTGGAATAAGTATGACTGCAAAGAAAACTCAATATGGAATTTATGTTTACGTTAAAGCTTGTACTGTTAATAATACATGTTCAGGAATAAGTAAATATATGATAAATTTGGATGATGAAGCCCCAGTTATAACATTAACATCTACTGATTTAACATATAAAACTATTAGGGAGAATTACACATTATCTGCGAAAATAACAGATAGTAAATCAGGAATTGTTGCATATGCTGTTACAGGTTATGAAACACCAAAAAAATGGATTGATGTTAATACTACGAAGACTTTAAATGTTAGTAGAGATATTACTTGGAATGAATACGCATATTATTATGTTTTTGCAAAAGATGCAGTTGGCAATATTGGAAAAGGTGGGCCTTATAGAGTGCAAATTGATAGAGATATTCCTGCCTCTGCAGAGCATGATGTTTCATATGATTGTTCAACTGGAAGATATTTTTTATCAGCAAATACTAATTTTATTGCACTTTCTATAGGAACATGGTATGCTGCTACTACCAATAAAACTGCACCAAGTGCGAGTTCTTCTTCTTGGGTTCCTGGTTGTTCTGGATTGAAAAAAGGAGATCCTATTCCAGCGAGATGTGTTGGAATGCGTACTAACCTTAATCGAACCGGAGATACCTATTTTTGGGTAAAAGCATGTAATAAGTATAATGAATGTTCTGTTTCTGCAATTGGGCATGCGGTTTGTAAGAATTATAGTAATTCAGAAAAAATAAATTATAATACAGAATTATCTGAGTGTTATGGCGGATATAAATTTTATGATATTACAACAGATAAATATAAATGTCTTTATAATGATTTAGCATTATATAATATTGCTGATAAAAATTTAGAAGTACCTTGTCCTAAAAATGCATGGGGTACTAAAGTTATTGTTGAAGGAACTAATTATTGTTGTGATAGTGGTTGGACATTAAATACTAAATATAAAATAGGTTCATATTATTCTTGCCAGAGAGTATTTGATCCACCAATTTGTAGTTCATCCAAAAAATTAAGTTCTAATTTTGGCTATTGTATTCAAAAGTGAAATTTTTGTGAAATATTAGCACTTGCTATTGACAAGTGCTAATATTAGTAATATAATGGTAGTGTTAATTGAGAAGATTAACATAAAAAAACATTTTCAAGTAATAGTAAAGATTTGAAAATATGAAAGGAAGATGATATTTATGTTACCAAGTAGAATGTTTTTTGATGATATGTTAAGTGATTTTGAAAAAGAAAATAAGATGAAATGTGATATCTTTGAAAAAGATAATAAAGTGTTTATTGAAATGGATGTTCCAGGCTATGACAAGAAAGATATAAAAGTTGAATGCAATAAAGGAAATATTGTTGTCAAAGCAGAACATCATGAAAAACATGAAGATAATAAAAAATATTTACATAGAGAAAGAAAAATGTTTGGAAGACTTGAAAGAAGTTTTCATTTAGAAGATATTGATGAAGATACTATGGAAGCAGAATTTAAAGATGGTATTTTAACAATAAGCGTTTCAAAAGCAAATGAAGATAAAAATAAAAAATATATTGAAGTAAAATAATGTTTATGAAGACCTTAATGGTCTTTATTTTTTTGTCATAATTTTTTTGGATAATTAAATGTTTTGGTATTTTTTGTTGAAAGTGTTAAAAGAAGCTAATCGTTTAAAAGTAAACATTGATGATCTTTTGCTTTATGACAAAAAAAATAAAACAAGATGTTTATGAGGCTGGAGTAAAAAGAAGAAACTCAATTGAAATAGCTATTAATTTTTTGAAGAATACTAATCTTTTTTTAAGTTATAGCAGACAATACTGATTTAGGTGTTTATGAAATAAAAAGACCTATATTTTTTTGTTATGATGTGATAGAATTAAGGTGAGGTTATAAGATATGGATGAACTTAAAAAATATGGGGATAATATAGTTATTAATGATTATGAAATTAGTGTATTAAATAAATGTAATATTGATGTAACAAAATGTAAGACTTTAGCTGAAGTATTACTTCTTATTGATAGATATTTAGATGATTCTTTTTTAGATGATGAAGAATATGATGAAATAGATTTTGTGGCAAATAATTTAAATGAAAGACTTTATTATATGGGGAATAAATAATATGAAAAAGAATAAAAAGAGATTGTTAATTAGTACTTTAGTTTTATTCGTAATATGGAGTTTTGTAACTGTTTATATTGTTTTTAATGACAAAAGGGGTATAAATGAAGAAAAAGTATTAGGATTTGAAAGTGTTACTGTAATAAATAATATTAATGTTAGTGTTGGAGAAAATTTTTATGTTAAAGATGAAGGTAATAAATTAGTTATATATGATTTTAATGATAATATAATTAGTGAATATACTGAAGAGTTTACTAATTATGAAATATTTGATAAAAGGTTTATAATTGTAACTAATAAAAATATCAAAAAAATAATAAATAAAGATGGAAAAATTTTAATAAATGGAACTCAAATAAAAGTTGCTAATGACAATAAATATGTTTTGGTAGATAATGCTGTTTATGATAATTATTTAAATAAAATATATGTATTAGATTTTACTGGTAATTTTGAATATTTTGCAGAATTTGGCAATGATCTATTAATTATTGAACCTTATGAAAAGGAAAGTAAAAGTATAGTTGTTGATTTAATTAATAAAAAAGTGTTATGGAGAAATTTTGAAAATTCTTCTTTATATAATAACGATGAAGGAATGACTTATTTTAGATTTACTAAAAATAATAAAGGTTATTTAATTGATACTAGAACTAAAGAAGTTTTATATGAAGGTATTAATTATGATAATACTAATTATATAGAATATAATATATTTACTTATAATAATATTATTTATTATATAGATGGAGACAAAATTTATAAAGATAATACTAAAATAAATAATAAATATAAAATGTCTAAAGATAAATGCCAAACTGGTTATAAATTAAAAGATAATAACGACAAAATTGTTGTTGATAAATGTATGTATGCTTATAAAATTCTATTTGATGATGCTATTTTAGGCATTGATACAGATAATTATATACTTTTTTATAAAGATAAAGAAATTAGTGGAGGAGAAATTACTTTAGAAGGTGATTATATTAAAGTAGCAGCAGTTTTCGATTTACTTGGTGATGGTACAACTTATAAATATTATGATAAATCTTTAAAACAATTAAATATTAATGAAAATATAAATATAAGTTATTTAACTAATAATGTATATAGTGGTTATGACTATCAAAGCTTTAAATATTATTTTTTGGATAAAAATTTAAATGAAATAGCGAAAGATTTTTACAATATAAATTGTTATAATAATGGTTATTGTGATGTATTTAAAAATGCAAATGAACATTATTTATATAAAGATGGTAAAGAAATTATAGATGAGATTTTTGTAAATATTAAAATAAATGATGAACATATAATTTTAGAAACATTATATAAAACATATATAATAAAACTTGGAAATAATAAGATAAAAAAGATTAATTTTGATGTTTTTTATGACATAGATTTAGATGATATTATAGAAAAATATGGTTTAGAAAAGATAGAATTAAAAATAAATAAAAATGAAGAATTATTTAAAAAATATGCTTATATTGTAGAAAATAATGATATGCTACTTGATTATAAAAAAGAGGTTTATGATATATTTGAAATTATAGTGGATAAGAAAGAATATTTAGATGAATTCTATTTTTTACATAAACTTGGTTATTTGAATATTAACAAAGCTGATATTTTACAGGATGGAAAAGCCTTTGGAACTTATCAAGACTTTGATACAAGAATTGATTTAGTAACGGATAAAGATAGTGTTTTATATCATGAACTAATACATTTCGTAGATTTTTCTTTTAATAATAAACAAAGTACAACTTTATATAGATGTGATAATAAAGTTGATGTATATGATGCTATTTTAAATATACCAGATAATTGTGAGTATGTAAGTTTTACATATACTAATTATATTACAGAAGCAGGAGCTGAAATATTTACTTCAAAGTATTTTACTAAAAATGTTAGTGCTTATAGTTTTGGTACATATTATCTTGAGGCTTTAGAGTATATTTATGGTTCAAGCGCTTTAAATAAATG
The DNA here is from genome assembly GCA_900544625.1 of uncultured Mycoplasmatota bacterium. Classification (GTDB taxonomy): domain Bacteria; phylum Bacillota_I; class Bacilli_A; order RF39; family UBA660; genus Onthocola_B. The sequence continues at coordinate 7,478 of UQVR01000028.1, read as the reverse complement.
GTATTATGATGATACTAATTATTTTGTTAAAGTTTTATATGATGGATTTAATGATGAAAAAATTGTTATGAATGTTCTTAATGCTTTAAGTGATACAACATCTTTAGATGTAACTTATAAACATACAGGTTATTTATTAGATGTATTAATTGATTTATATAAGAAAAATATTAAAGAAGATTATTTAAGTGATAAAAAGTTTGTTTTTTTACTTAAACCATTGCTGGATTTTATGAATGCTGATAATTCAAAATACTATAAAGAATTAAATAATTATGATTATGAATTAAATTTTTTAGATAATTTGAAAAAAGATATTAATTATGATTATTATAATTATTATTTAGAACCAATTATTATAAATGATAAAATGTATTTAAGTTGGTATGTTTGGAATTTATCTGGTACTAAAAATGCTATTATATGGATTGATTATGATTTTGATAAAGGCGATGTAAAAGATTTTAAAATTCTAGAAGAATGATAAAAAAGCCCTAAATTGTGCATTTGTGCAAATATAGTGTTTTTTTTCTTTTTTTTATGTTAAAATGTATGTGTAAAATAAAATATCCGTGCGTGATATTGTTATGGAGATGATGCTAAATGAAGAAAAAATATATTATATTATCAATAATTACTTTAGTTTTATTAATTACATTTGTTACAAGTTTTAATTATTTTAAAACTTCAAATACTTATGTAGAAAATAATAGTAATAATCAAACTAAAATAACTAAAGGAATATCCATGAATTTAGAACAAACAGCTGGAGCTGGAGACTATAAACAAGTAACACAAAGTAGTTGGCCAACAGAAGGATATAAGTTTAATGCAGAATTATCTAAATGTGAAAATGGAGGAGAAATAAGCTGGGATGATACAAAGAAAGCAGTGATAGTTTCAGGTAATTTGTCAGATAAATGTTATGTTTATTTTGACATTTATCAACTAACATTAGCTGAATATATAAAATCGCAATATACAGGAACCCAAGGGGAAAATAATATATATTATCATGATAGTTCTTTAGCAAATGGGGCAGGAGATAATAGCTATAGATATGCAGGAGCAAGTGATAGTGTAAATAATTATATTTGTTTAGGTTCAGATGCCACAACATGCCCAGATGCAAATTTATTTAGAATAATAGGAGTATTTGGAAATCAAACAAAAGTAATAAGAGCAAAATCAGTTGGATACCAACAATGGCATACATCAGCTGACAATACATGGTCAAGTTCGAGTTTAAATGCATATTTAAATGGAACATATTTGACCAGTCTTGGAACAATAGCAGAAAAAATTGCCACAACAACGTGGAAAGTTGGAGGAGGTTCAGGGTCTAATATATCAGCTTCAGTACCTAAAACAGCATATAAAAATGAAGTAGGAAGTAGTGCATCAACAACAATAATAGATAAAAAAATAGGTTTAATGTATGTAAGTGATTATGGATTTGCAGCAAGTCCAAGTGCATGGACTAAAATTTTGGGTGATTATGATGGTACCGATGCAAATGGAACATCAATAAAAACAATAAATTGGATGTATATGGGATATAATGAATGGACTATTTCGCGCCATTCCGACAATACGAATAGTGCGTTCTTTGTGAATAGCACTGGCAATGTCCTCGGCAGCAATGTCAGGAGCGACAATGGTGTGCGCCCGTCCTTCAATCTTGAGTCTTCGGTAAAATATGTATCAGGGTCAGGAAGTATGAGTGACCCTGTGCGAGTAAACTAAGTTAGGACATATTGTTTGTCTAGCGACGAAGGTGCTAGGCAAACGGGGTAAAAAATTATGCAGTGGCAAGAAGGACAGCAGTAAATTATGCTAGAAAAATGTCAGTCGTGGCTCGCGGTTTGTGCGAGGCGGGGTAGCTGGCAGCAAAAAAGTTATCAACTAAAGTATATAAAAGCATGGCAATGTCCATGTTTTTTTGATATAATTAGGTAAGAATTGAGGTTTATAGTATGAATGAAGAAGTAATAAGAAAAGTAAGTGATAAAATTAATTTGAAAGATTATCAAATTAAGAATGTTATTAGTATGCTTAGTGAAGGAGCAACAATACCTTTTATGGCAAGATATAGAAAAGAAGTAACTGGTAATTTAAATGAAGATGAGTTAAGATTAATTGAAACTGAATATAACTATATGGTTAATTTAGAAAATAGAAAAGAAGATGTAAAAAGATTAATTGATGAAAAGGGTATGCTTACGGAAGAATTAGTTAAAGCAATAAATGAAGCTAGTAAGTTAAGTGAAGTTGAAGATATATATGCTCCATTTAAAGAAAAGAGAAAAACTAAAGGTACGGAAGCAATTAAGTTAGGGTTAGAGCCTTTAGCTAGAATAATTATGAGTTTACCAAATAAGACTAGAGATGAAATTGCTAAAGATTTTATTAATGAAAATGTTAAAAGTGTTGATGAAGCAATAACTAATGCGGGATATATAATTGCTGACTGGATTAGTGATAAACCTAAGTATCGTAAATCTATTAGAAATTATTATTGGTATAATGGAATAGTTAAAGGTAAGATTAAAAAAGGTGCTAAAGATGAAAATAAAACATATGAAATATATTATGATTTTGAATGTAAGATAACTAATATTAAACCACATCAAGTACTTGCTTTAGCTCGTGCTGATAAAGAAAAAGTTGTTACATATTCACTTAGTTTAGATAAGACTGGTGTTATTAAATATTTAGAAGAACAAGTAATAGGTAATAAAAAATCACCATTAGTTGATGATGTAAAAATGTTTATTGAAGATGCTTGGAAAAGATTATTAGAACCATCTTTAGAAAGAGATATAAAAGCTGAACTTTATGATAAAGCTAGTGAATTTGGTATAAATGAATTCGGGAATAACTTAGAAAATTTATTACTTACTCCGCCGATTAAAGGTAGTGTAGTGCTTGGATTTGACCCAGCATTTAGAACAGGATGTAAGCTTGCTGTATTAAATGAAAATGGTGATGTATTAGAAATTGGAGTAATTTATCCACATGAACCTAAAAAAGAAGTGGATATGGCTGAAAAAATAATGTTAGCTTTAATACAAAAACATAATGTTAAGATAATTGCTATTGGTAATGGTACAGCTTCTCGGGAAAGTGAGATGTTTGTAGCTAATTTAATTAAAAAATATAATTTGGATGTTAAATATGTTATTGTTAGTGAAGCTGGTGCTAGTGTTTATTCTGCTAGTACTCTTGCAAAAAAAGAATTTCCTGATTACTCAGTTGAACAAAGAAGTGCTGTTTCAATAGGAAGAAGATTACAAGATGCTTTGTCAGAACTTGTTAAAATAGATCCTAAAAGCATTGGGGTGGGGTTATATCAACATGATTTGAAACAAAAAGAATTAGATGAAGAATTAGGATTTGTGGTAAGTAAAGTAGTTAATGAAGTAGGTGTTAATTTAAATAATGCTAGTGATAGTATTTTAAATCATGTTTCTGGTTTAAATAAAAAAGTCATTGGTAAAATGCAAGAATATAAAAAGAAAAATGGAGGCTTTAAATCTCGTGAAGAGCTTAAGAAAGTTGCAGGTATGGATGATAAAGTATTTGAACAATCAGCTGGTTTCTTAAGAATATTTGGAAATAATCCATTAGATAAAACTAATATTCATCCCGAAGATTATGAAATTGTTTGTAATATACTTAATGATAATAACATAGATGTAAAGTTAGTTGGTACCAAGGATATGGAAAGTAAACTAAATAATATTAAAGATAATGATGTAATAAATAAATATAATATTTCTAATGAATTATGGGAAATGATAAAAAATAACTTAGTAAATGGTGTAATAGATCCAAGAGATGAAATTAAACAAATGACTTTAAGAAGTGATGTATTAACAATTGATGATTTAGAAGTTGGAATGCAATTGGAAGGAACTGTAAGAAATGTAACTGCTTTTGGGGCTTTTGTAGACATAGGTCTTCATGATGATGGACTTGTGCACATTTCTAAAATGAGTAAATCGTTTGTAAAACATCCAAGTGAGATACTTAAAGTCGGAGATATAATAACAGTTTATGTTTGTGGAATAGATAAAGAAAAAGGAAGAGTTAATTTATCATTAATAGAGGAGTAAGTAAATGAAGTTGTTTAAATTAATTAAATTGTTAATTTTTGTAATAGTTGTTGGAGGTTTGTTTTTATTACTTACTAATAAGACTTTTGTTTATGATACATATAAAAGTGATGATGTAAAGATTGGTATACCTATTAGTAGGTTTATGTATGTAAAAGAGAATAATTTAGATATAATATTTTATACTTTTGTAGGTGTAGAAAAGTTAGAAAGAGTTAAAGATGAATATTTAAAATCATTAGATGATTGTTATGGTAAATATTACTATGATAAAGATAATGATATTACAATAACTAATTATGAAATAAAAAGTAATAAATATTATAAAGAAGTAAATATTAGTTATGTAAAGAAAAATTATTGTAGTAGTGATTATAAGTTAAGTGATATGTGGGTTTATGAATATAATAGTTTAAGTGCTTATTTAGATGGCGATATAAGTGAAAAAGCTATGAGTGGATTAATAGATAAAGTTTATAATAGTAAAAAAATTGAACCCGTAATAACTGATTATAAAAATAAATATAGTTTAAAAGTAAATTGTGATAAGAATGGTGATAAATATTCTTTAATATTTGAAGATTTTAATGATAATCAATTATTAGTAAAAAAGGAAGTAAATAAAGATATTAAATTTGCTGTATATGAAATAGAAGATGTAAAGATGTATTTGGAGGGATTAGATGAAATTAAATAAAAAAGATATAAGATTCTTAATACTTTATACTGTTTTGTTAATATTTGGATTTATTTATATCAAAGAAATATTTAGTATATTAAGATATATTATTAAAATATTTATGCCTTTTATAATTGGAATAATGATTGCTTTTGTTTTAAATGTTTTGATGGAAGTGATTGAAAATAAATGGTTTGAAAAATTAAATTGGAATAAAAATACTAAAAGGGCAGTAAGTTTAACATTATCTATTTTTATTGTCATTGGATTTTTTATAATATTAATGTTGTTAATAATTCCAAATTTACAAGATACTATAGTTATATTTGCTAATAATATACCTGATTATTTAAGTAATTTAAAAGAGTTATTATTAAAATTAAATGTATCTAATAATGTAATTAATGATATAATGGAAACTTTAAGTAATTTAGGAGATACAGCTAAAGAATATGTTTTAAATAATAGTGGAAAAGTAATTGAAGCTACATTTGGAATAGCAAGTAATGTATTAAATGCATTTGTAAATGTTTTTATAGGTATAGTTTTTGCAATATATTTCTTACTTGATAAAGAAAAAATAAGTAGACAATTTAATAATATAATGAAAGCATATTTGCCTAGCAAGAGTTGTAATAAAATAATTGATATTGCTAAATTATCTAATAGAGTTTTTGCTAATTTTGTTAGTGGTCAATGTTTGGAAGCTATAATTATTGGTGTTTTATGTTTCTTTGGAATGATTATTTTAAGGCTTCCGTATGCTGGCGCTATTTCAGTTTTAGTAGGGTTTACAGCATTAATTCCAGTTTTTGGAGCTTTTATTGGTACGATTGTTGGAGCATTCTTAATATTTATGGTAAATCCGTTGCAAGCAGTAATATTTGTTATATTTATTATTGTTCTTCAACAACTTGAAGGTAATTTGATTTATCCTCATGTAGTGGGTAAGTCTGTAGGTCTTCCGGGTATTTGGGTTTTAGTGGCTGTTACTGTAGGTGCTAGTATTAATGGAATTTTAGGAATGTTATTAAGTGTTCCTTTAGCATCAATTATTTATAGCATTTTAAAAACAGATGTTAATTTAAAATTAAAAAAGAAAAACACAAGAGAATAAAACTTGTGTTTTTATGTGTAAAGAAACATCTTAAAGGTCACGCCTTTGGTAAAAAATATGAAAAAGAGATGTTTCTTACAAATTAATTATATTTTATAATGAAGATTATGTCAAATTATAATACTAGTTTTATTTAAATTTTTGTATTATAATATGTATGTATTTTTCTTTTGGAAAAATAATAAATAAAAAGCTGGACAAGGCATTTGTTATAATTAGCTTTTTTTATAGCGAATAAATTATTATATAAATAGAAAAGAGGTAAATATATGTATAGAGAAGATTTTCCTATGTTAAAACAAGATATAATATACTTTGATAATGGTGCTACAAGTTTAAAACCCCAATGTGTTATAAATAAAATGACGGATTATTATGAAAATTATAGTGCAAATGCTCATCGCGGAGATTATGATATTTCTTTTAAAGTTGATGTTGAATATGAAAATGCTCGTGAGGAAGTTAAAAATTTTATAAATGCTAAATCTAAAGAAGAGGTAGTATTTACAAGTGGGACAACTGATTCTTTAAATATGATTGCTAGTGGTTTTTTTGCAAACTTGCTAGAAGCTGGAGATGAAATTTTAATAACAACTAGTGAACATGCATCAAATGTTCTTCCTTGGTTTAGGTTAAGTAAAGATTTAGGTTGTATTGTTAACTTTATTCCTTTGGATGAGTCACTACATGTAACTTTAGATAATGTTAGAAAAAGTATAACACTTAATACTAAAGTTATTGCTTTAGCTGGTATTACCAATGTGGTCGGTGATATTAGGCCTATTAAAGAAATTACTAAACTTGCTCATGAACATAATATTTTTGTAGTAGTAGATGGAGCTCAAATGGTTCCCCATTTAAAAACTGATGTTCAAGATCTAGATATTGACTTTTTGGCTTTTTCAGGACATAAAATGCTTGGACCAACAGGGGTTGGAGTTTTATATGGTAAGAAAGAATTACTTGAAGAATTAGAACCTATTAATTTAGGTGGAGGAATGAATGAGTCTTTTGATACAGTTGATACAGTTTATTTAAAGGACTTACCAACAAGGCTTGAAGCAGGTACTCCGAATATTGCAGGTGTAATTGGTTTAGGTGAAGCTGTTAGATATATTAATAAAATTGGTATGGATAAAATTCATGAAAGAGAATTACATTTAAGAGATTATTTGATTGAAAAATTAATGCCTTTAAGTCATGTTGATATAATAAATCTTGAAGCTGATAGTGGAATTGTAGCATTTAATGTTGATGGAATATTTAGTCAAGATGTTGCTTATTATTTAAATAAATATAATGTTTGTGTAAGGGCAGGTAATCATTGTGCTAAAATACTTAAAAATGCAACTGGAGTTACAAATACTTTAAGAGTTAGTTTATTTTTCTATAATACGGAAAAAGAAATTGATGAATTTGTTGAACTATTAAAAAATAAGGAAAAAATAGAAGAGGAAATGATCTAAATTTTTCTATATATTTGTAAAAAAACACTGTTTTTGTTCAGTGTTTTTTTATATTGTAATTTCAACCGCACCATTTAATATAATTTTAACAGATAATA
>UQVR01000027.1 GCA_900544625.1 uncultured Mycoplasmatota bacterium | reverse complement strand
TGATATATCATTTCCTACTTCAAAATTAAATACATCTGTTGTATATGTTGTTACTCTCAAGTTTGCACTTGTACCTGTTCCACCACTTGCTTGAAAGTATGCATATGTTGCCCCAACTATTAATACAAGTAGGGCTATACTTGCTATTACACTTAATATTATTGCTTGTTTTTTATTTTTCATTTTGTTCACCTCATCACAATATCACGCACGGATATTTTATACTACATACCTATAATAACACAAATTTTTTTTAAAAAAAAGACCTATTCAAATACATTTTGTATAAATAGTTTTTTTATATTTCATAAAAAATAGAACTTAAACCAAAGTCTAAGTTCTATCGGAGTATTACTCTTCAATATACTTTAGTAAATAATACTAGTTTATATCGAAAAATTAAATCATGTACATAAGTAATATCCGTAGTACATATCTTTAATATATCCTATTTAACTGTATTTATAGTACCAGTTTTTTCTAATTCTACTTCTTCTTTTCTATAATTTAGGGCCATACCTATTGTAAAAGCATAAGCAAGTAAATAGAACCAAAACATCAAAATAACAATATTAGCAAGTCCCCCATAAAAAGTACTATAATGAGCAATATTATTAATATAGTATGAGTAAATATATGTAATAATTATCCAAGAAACAGTTGTAAATATTGCTCCATAACCAACACTTTTACTTCTTATTTTTTTATTCGGAGCCATTGTATAAAGTATTTTAATAAAGAAATACATTATTAACCAAGTAATTGGTCCTTGTAAAATTCCAATCACGGTAGAAACATTATCAGTTACAGCACTATTTAAATTAACATATCTAAATAATTCAATAATTCTATTACCAAATACTGGTACAATTAACATAAATATAAATAAAAGAACTAATACAAAAGTCATTATTAATGCTTTTAATCTTCTTCTAAAAAATCCTTCTTGTTTTTCACCATAAATAGTATTAGAAGTAATAATTATTGAAGCAGGACCATTTGATGCAATAAAATACCCAATTATAACAACTAAAAAGAAACCTATTCCTCTTCCACTTGCATCTTTTGTAGTATTAAGAAGCATATTAGCTATATCAGGTGAAAAAGCTGATCCAATAAAATCAAAAATAACCTCTGTTGATAAATTAAGAAGAGCAGCTTCATAACTTATTAAGGTAATCGTTGGAACAATTGCAAGAACAAAAAAGTAAGCAAGTTGACCTGGGAGTATAGCCATCTCAGGCCTAAACAATACTTTTTTAAAGTTATCATAAAACTCTTTTACTTCAGATTTAACCTTATTCATTACTACTGTTTTCCTTATTCTTCTTCATATCTTCAACAGCCTCATTTAATGCATCTTCAATTGTTTTAATATCATCTTGAATCATACTAAATCCAAATTCAGCTCCAAATTCATAAGGTAATTTTTTTATTTCTTTATTTAATTTAAAGATATAATTACTTATTTGTTTTTGATTATAACCTACTAGATATATAACAAATTCATTACCATCAGTACGCATTATTTCACTATTATCAAGTTGTGTTTTAACTAAAATATTAGCTAAGGCTTTAATTTGTTTATCCCCTTCATTATAGCCATATAAATCATTTATTTCTTGAATCTTATTTAAATCAACTACCACTATAGTCTGAGGATAAATTGTGTTATTATTCCATGTTTCAATATTTTCATTTAAGAAATTTCTATTTTTTAAACTAGTTAATTGATCAATAAATTTCATTTTATCATCTTTTTTTATTTTTCTAGCTATTGAAACTTTCTTACTCTTTTTAAATAATACAAAGATAACAATTACTACAATTATAGCTATATATAATATATACTCTGCTACCTTAGTTATAATAGAACCACTTTTAATTGTATCATAATGATTATTTAATCCATCTAAAACCATTTCATCTTCATCCATTACTCCAACATATTTATCAAGTAATCTATATAATGCACTATTCGTCCTTACCTTAAACGTATATTCATTACTTATAAAATCACTATATCTAGAAGTATAATTATCTAACTTTTTATCACTATAATAATCAAATGTATTTTTATCTAAAATAATATATACATCTTTTTTATTTAATTTAAATAATTCTTTTGTAGTACTAAAAGTTTTAACATTAATATCATTTATATTTTTAATATAATCATATATTTTACTATTTTCTTGTACATAAACAGTTTCACCAATTAAAGAATAAATTGATTTAACAACAGTATTATTATCTCTTCTAGCTGCCACAACATATTCTATTGATAATCCATCAGTTTGATAAAAATCATCAGTAAAATTATAATAATTAAAATATAAATCTATATCTTTTTTATTAATAGCTTTAGTAAATGAATTAAAGTTTTTATATTTAACAAAATTAAATTCTATATCTGCAAATTTACTAAAATTACTTAAATAAACTGCAATTATACCACCATATTTACCACCTAAAATGACTTCGTATGGTGATGCATTAACAAATCCATAATTATAAGTAATACTTTGCATTGAATCAACCTCAGTATCACTAATATTCATATTATTTGTAAATGTTTTAAACAAATTATTATTATATACATCATTAAATTCATTATTCCACTTATTATAATATTTTTTTAATACACTTGATAATTTATCATCACTTATTTGTAAAACATAATAATCTTTTATATCACTAAAATGATATATAACTTTATAATCCTTACTTAATATTACATCTAAGTTCTTTATTAATGGAACTAACATATATGTATCATTTTCATTCATATCAAGTATCATTTCATCCATAGTTTCAAATTGTTTAAACGAAACATTACTTGCTTTCTTAAGATATTTACTTACATAACTTAAATCTTTACTTAATATATCAATACTTTTACCATTTAAATTCTCTTCTTGAGAAATAATATCATTATTTTTACTTACTAAAACATAATGATCAGTATAAAATAAAATATCATTTTCACTTATACTTTGTTTAACTCCAAAAGTTATTCCACTTGGATTACTTCCTTCATTAAAAGTAATCGGATTAATATTTAAACCATATTCAGTTTCAAAATCTTTGATAAAATCATAATAAACTCCACTACCATCTTTACCAAAAACATTTACATTATTTACAACATTAATATTTTGAATTGTACCAATACTTTCATTAACCCAATTTCTTTCAGAAACTGTTAATTTATCTTTATCATTTAAAATGAAATATAAGCCTATTGCAATACCAATAACAAGTAAAATACTAATTATTATAATTATAATACTTTTTTTCTTTTTCATCATTTTTCATCACTTTCTACCGGAGTATTATTATTCCATACTAATCCAGTTCCTGCAACATTTTTAGCTCCAAGTAAGGTAAATCCTTCACTATTTTCACTCTTTTCACATTTTATAGTAAAATCAATATCATAATACGATAATATATCTTCACTTAATTTTGCTATACTAGTTGCAGCTTTAGCCTTTGCATCTTCTAAAGACGTATCACTAACATAATTAATTGTTATATAAATAATTCTTCCTTTAGTATTAAACTTTACACTAGAAACAGATTTATCATTTTCTAAAGAACTTATATAGTCATTCTTAATTGTTTCTGTGATTTGGTATTTATCTATATCTTTTAATCTATCACCATACTCATTTTTATTTCCTCCGAAAAAGAAAGAAAATGTTACAATAAGTATTGCAATTAAACAAACTAGCAAAATAAAGCCAAGTACTATTAACACTTTATTTTTTTGCCATAATTCTTTCATATTATTTTTCACCTCTTAAGTAATATAATTATACTATCTATTTATGCTTTTGGCAAATTATTTAAAACTTCTACAGTTTTATCATTATCCCAAATCATTATATTTAATTTTAATGCATCTTGATATTTACTACCTGGATTACTTCCTACGATAACTATATCAGTATTCTTACTAACGGATTCACTAACACTTCCATTAAAGCTCTCAATAATTTCTTTAATTTCTTTTCTGCCATAACCATCAATTGTACCAGTTATAACAAATTTTTTACCACTTATAAAATCATTAACTCCCATATTTTTACCCAAGTATTTCATATTAACACCTAAAGACTTTAATTTTTCAATTAACTCTTTATTTTCTTTTAAATATTCATACACACTTAAAGCAGTTACATGACCAATATCTCTGATGCTTTCTAGTTCTTCCATACTTGCGCTCATTAAATTATCCATTGAGCCAAAGTTACTTGCAAGTATTTTGGCCGTCTTATTTCCAATTTCTTTTATTCCCAACCCAAATAATAATCTTTCTAAACTATTACTTTTACTTGCTTCAATATTATCAATAATTTTATTTAGGTTTTTTTCTCCATAACCATCAAATTCCATTATTTGTTTTTTCTTATCGCTTAAACTATATAAGTCAGTTATATTTTTAACAAAACCTAAATTATATAATTCTTCAACTATTTCATCACCAAGTCCTTCAATATTTAAAGCATCTCTTGATACATAATGAATAATTCCTTCAATATTTCTTCTTGGACAATTTGGATTAACACAATAATAGTCTACATTACCATCTTTTTTTATTATTTTTTCATGACACATTGGACACTCTGTTATCATTCTAAACTCTTTTTCAAAACCATTTCTTCTTTCAAGTTTTGGTTCAACCACCTCAGGAATTACATCTCCAGCTTTTCTAATTGATACAATGTCCCCAATTTTTAAACCTTTCATATTTACATAATCTTCATTATGAAGGGTTGCCCTTCTTATCGTAGATCCCATTACAATGACTGGTTCTAAAACTGCATTCGGAGTAATTCTTCCAGTTCTACCAACTGTAAATATTATATCAGTTAACTTAGTTAATACTTCTTCAGCTGGAAATTTATAAGCAACAGCCCACCTTGGATATTTCGCAGTATACCCTAATTTTTCTTGTAAATCTACATTATTTACTTTAATAACAATTCCATCTATTTCATAAGATAAACTTTTTCTAGTATCTCCTTCCTTTTCAATATAAGCAATTATTTCATCAATATTTTTAACAAGTTTATTGTGAGGATTTATTTTAAACCCTAAATTTTCCATAAATTGTAAAGCTTCAAGATGAGTTTTAATATTAAAATCACTAGGATTAGGAAGATAATAAACAAAATTATCAAGTTCCCTCTCTGCAGCAACTCTACTATCAAGTTGTCTTATACTACCAGCTGCAGCATTTCTTACATTTTGTAATTTTGGTTTACCTTCTTCTGACCTTTTTTTATTTAATTTTTCCAGTGTATTTTTATGCATGAAAATTTCTCCACGCACTTCAATATCTATAGGTTTAGTTAGTTGTAAAGGAATTGACTTAATAGTTCTTACATTGTGAGTTATATCTTCACCCACTAAACCATCACCACGCGTCACCCCTCGAACTAATTTACCATCTTCATATATTAATGACACACCAAGACCATCAATTTTTTGTTCACAAACATATTCTGGAGTTACTTCATCTTCGACTTTTTTAATAAAATCTCTTACTTCATCTTCACTAAAAACATCAGAAATACTAAGCATAGGTTTGTCCCTAACTACTTTTTGAAACTTTTCAATTACTTCTCCCCCAACTCTTTTTGTGGGACTATTTTTACTTGCATATTTGGGATATTCAAGTTCAATATCTTCAAGTTCCCTCATATACTTATCATACTCTTGGTCTGTTATAGTGGGTTCATCTTTAACATAATAATTATAATTTGCATCATTTAATATTTTAGTTAATTCTTCTACTCGCTTTTTTATATCAGTTTCCCCATAGTTCATCAGGATAATCTCCCCTTTCGATTAAACTATTAATATGATTCTTAACACTTTCTAAATCTTCTTTATAAGTCATTCCAATCCATCTACTTTCAGATACTTTAGACTCTATTTTAAATAAGCCCTCACTTATACCATTTTTTAATATATCTGGAAGTAAAAATTCATTTGTTAAAGTTAATTTACCATGAATAAATTCATTGAATTTTTCTTCTAAAATATGCAAGAAATTTTCCCTTAAGCCAAAGAAATTAACAGCTACCGGAGTATTTTCATCTATTTCAAATTCATAATTATCTTGAAGACGCTTAGCAATAATTTTACCGTTTTCCTCTCCAATTTCACTTTCAGTAATTGATTCTATAATACCATTATTTTCTTTTACAACTCCCCTTTTAACTTTACCATATTTACTTGCAGTAACAATATAAGGATAATTTACACTTAAATAATTTTTAGTTTCTTCATCAAAAAACTTTGATGCTAATTCATATGAATGTTTACCATAAAAATCATCTGAATTTATAATAATAAAATCTCCTTTTATAACATCTTTTGCACAATATAAAGCATGACCTGTGCCAAGCATTTTTACTCTACCTTCAGGTAATGTTACATCACAAGGAATATAATCTAACTCTTGAAAAGCAAGTACTATATCAATTCCTTTATACTTATTAATAATGTGTGTTCTAAAATAATCTTCATTTTCCTTTCTAATAATAAATACTACTTTAGAAAAACCAGCTCTTTTAGCATCATATACAGAATAATCTGCTATTATTTCTCCATGAGGACCAACTGGTTCTATTTGTTTTAATCCTCCAAATCTACTTCCCATTCCCGCAGCCATAATTACTAATGTTTTCATATCATATCCTCCTTAAACCTTGATAATTATTCAAAACTTTCTTTATTCCAAATCTTTTATTAAAAGCAACTGTAACAAATTTTTCATCACTATCTATTACAACGCCTTTACCAAAGATTGCATGCATTACAATATCACCATGCTTATATGTAGCTCCTTCATCATTATAAAATTTTGCTTTATCAAATGATTTTTCTACTACCTTAGATTCTTCTTTTTCTATTAAATTAGGATCTATTTCTCCAATAAATCTAGAAGGTGGGTTCATACTTGTATTACCAAATAACATTCTTTTTTTTGCATTAGTTATATATAATCTTTCTTTTGCTCTAGTTATACCAACATAACAAAGTCTTCTTTCTTCTTCAAGTTCACTTGCTTCGTTCATACTCATTGAATGAGGCATTATACCTTCTTCCATCCCAACTAAAAATACCACTTTGAATTCAAGACCTTTTGCTGAATGCATTGTCATTAAAGTTATAGCATTTTCTAAATTTTGATGATCTGCTGAATCTGCTACTATACTTATATCTTCTAAAAAATCTTCTAAGTTAACTGTTCCAGTTTCTTTTTGATAATTTTCTGTAATACTCTTAAACTCCATTAAGTTTTCAAGCCTAATATCAGCTTCTAAAGTATGTTCTTTTTCAAGTTCTGCCCTCATGCCAGACTTTTCCAAAACTTTATCAATTAATTCTGTTAAGTCACACTCTTTAGCATCTTGACTTAAACTTAATATTAAGTTTTTAAATTCAATTTCTTTTGGTTTAGTTAAAGATTCAAACATCGAAGTTTCATTCTCATTGGCTAACTTTCTTACATTAGCAATTGATGTATCACCAATTCCTCTTTTAGGTACATTAATAACCCTTTCTAAAGATACATCATCATTATGATTAGATATCAATCTTAAATAACATAATAGATCTTTAATTTCTTTTCTTTTATAGAAATAATAACTACCCACTACTCTATAAGGCCAATTCATTTTTAAAATACCATCTTCAACTGTCCTAGATTGAGCATTCGTCCTATAAAGAACTGCAAAATCATTATAAGTATATCCATTATTTAATAATTTACTAATTTCATCAATAACTAATTTTACTTCATCTTTTTCATCATTTCCCCTTAAGTATTTTATCTTTACTCCATCCCCAAAAGTACTAAAAAGATTTACTTCTCTTCTCTCTTTATTATTTTTAATAACACTATTTGCTGCATTAAGTATTGTATTTGTACTTCGATAATTTTGATTTAATGTAATACTTACAGCTTCAGGATAATCTTTCTCAAAATTCAAAATATTTTTATAATTACTCCATCTAAAACCATATATACTTTGATTTACATCACCAACCACAAACAGATTTCTATACTTGCTTGCCAAAAGTTTGACTAACTTATATTGTACTTCATTAGTATCTTGATATTCATCTATTAATATATATTTAAACTTTTCTTGATACTTACCTAATATACTTTCATTATTTAAGAAAAGCTCAACAGGTCTTTTTAACAAATCATCAAAATCAACAGCATTATTTCTTTTTAATATTTTTTCATATTCTTTATATACTTTAATTGCTACTTTTTCTGGTGGACTAGCTAAATATTTATCTATTTCTCCATCGCTAAGCATTTCATTTTTAATAAAACTAATTTTATTTCTAACAAATGATACACTATATTCTTTAGAATTTATATCTAAATCTTTCATAATTTTTTTAATTATGCTAGCAACATCATCACTATCTATTATAGTAAAGTTTTTAGTTAAACCTAATTCTTCATAATTTTCTCTAATTACTCGTAAGCCAAAAGAATGAAAAGTACCCACAAAAGCATAATTTTCATCCACAATATTACTTATTCTATCTCGCATTTCTTTTGCAGCCTTATTAGTAAAGGTTATTGCTAATATATTACCTGAATAAATACCATTATTAATCATATTGGCTATTCTTGTAGTTAATACTTTAGTTTTTCCAGAACCTGCTCCAGCTAAAACTAAACAAGGACCTTCAATATGTTCCACAGCTTCTCTTTGTTCTTTATTTAAACCATCTATTATGTTCACGACATCCTCCATATATATAACATAATTATATCATTTATTAGTTTATAATAAAAGAAAAAATGGAATAAATCATCCATTTTAATCAGTTAAATTTTTTGGTTTACAATCTTCTGAGAAAGGATCTAACATACAGGTTGTGCACCCTTCATATTTTGAAGCAGTATCTTTAGTTCCTTGAACCATACTTAAGGCAAAATCTAGTACAGTTGGTATAAAAAATATCATTATTCCAGTAATTATTTTCATCATTAAAGTTTTAAATGATGTCGTATTGGCTTTTTCATCACCTGATAAAGCAGCTTTACCAAATTCAATTATACCTAAAATTATTATGATAATTGGAACTAATATTTTTAGAATAATTAATATATATCCAATTACCTGAAATACTTTCAACGTTGTATTTTCAGGATCACATATATTTATTTCTTCTATATTTAAATTATTAACACTTGCTATAATAAAATTTAACATTTTTAACCCACCTCGTTTTTAACAAAAAATATTATAGCACAACACACAAAAAAATGCCAATAAAAAAGTAGCTTTAGCTACTCTGTTAATCCTTTAGGATTACATTTATTTTTATTATTAGGATTTAATATACAATTTGTACAATTATTATACTTTGAGGCAGTTTCACTTGCACCACTAATAAGACTTAAAAAGAAATCTAAAATAGTTGGTATAAAGAAAACTATTAATCCAATTAAAACTCTTTTTGAAAATTGAACAGCGGCTTCTTTGGTAGATTTATCATCACCAGATAACGCTGCCTTTGCAAAATCAATACTTCCCATAATAATAAGAATCAAAGGAACTATAATTTTAATTATAATAAGCAAGTAACCAATTACTTGAAATACTTTTAAAGAAGTACTTTCATTAGAACACATATCAACTGGAGTTATATCTAAAGAACCAGGCCTTACATCAATTTCATCAATTCTATTTGAATAATCATTACCAACATCTTCAAAATTTTCATCAATTAAATTCAAATTATTTTTAATCTTATTAAATTCTTCTTCACTTAATGCACCTGCATTTTTTTCATCTTCAAGCTCTGCTAACCAAGATTTTTTTAAATCTTCAAATTGTTTTTTAGCTAAAGCTACACCACTTTTATATGCATCTGAATTTTTGATAAATTGAGGTATTTTATTTTCATTTAAATAATTTTTTCTAAAATCTTTTAAAAATATTTTTTCCATAAAATCTTCAGCAGTTTTATATTTACCGCTTTTAATATCTTCTATATCAATATCACCAATTGACCATTTTTCAAAATATTGCTTTATCTCATCCTCAAAAGTCATATCTCTAGTTTCCGATAAGAAATTTGATGTTGAAGTTCCAAATCTAGTTCCAGCATTTTTCTTTGCTGTTGCACACCATTTTCCATCACTATCAAAACAAACTTCATTACCACCACCTAATCCATCATAATCCCAATATCCGTGGGCAGGGCACTTAAAAGTATTTTCATTTAAATTCAAAGCAGACTGAACAAATACATTTGTACCTGAATCACTAAAAACTTTATTAAAAGAATCAGGCCCCTTTAAATATGGTCTTTTTCCATCAACATTTGATACTCCACTCCACAATCCAACAGCAAAATTATTACTCTTATAATTATAATAAATAGTAATATACTGATTTGAAACATAAGTATTATACTTGGAACTATAATATGACGAAGATGCACTTTGGCTGGATTTTCCAATACTAGTATAATTACACACAACCATACAACTTCTATCATTTACACATTTATCTCCAGTAGTGGTATAAGCAGATACATTGCCTAAACCCAAAATAAATGTTATAACAAACAATAATATTTTTTTTCTCATAACAATCACCACATCTTATAAAGATATTATAACAATATTTTTATTTATAATCTAGTCTTTTATTTAATATTTCTTCTATTCTTTCTAAACTAAATCCTTTTTTATATAAATTATACTTAACTTTTTTCTCTAATTCTTTATCTTTATATTTTTTACTTAATCTTTTATATTCATTATCAAAAGCCATTTTTATTACTTCGCTATCTTCTTCAATTATAATATTACTTAATACCTTATCAATAATATTTTTAGAATATCCTAGTAATATTAAATCATTTTTTATTTTTAAAAGTAATCTTTCTTTAGGTAATTTTTTATTTGTATTTATTTTCTTATCTACTATTTTTTTTACTTTTTCTATCCATACATCCTCTTTTATATTATTCAAAATTTCATCAATATAATCAATATTTATATTTAATTTTTTCAATTCTTTTTTTATATAAAATGGACCTTTATTGCCTAAATTAATTTGATCATTTATAAATGCTTCAATATATTTTTTCTCATCTAATAAACATAATTCATCTAATTTTTTAATAACTTTATCTATTACATCTATAGAATAATTACATAACTTATCCTTTATTTCTTTTTTAGTTCTTTGTTTATAACTTATATAAGTCAGTGCTTTATTATAAGCCTCAATATAATTATTATAATTTATTACTTCTTCTAATTCTTTATCACTAATTTCTCTAGGTTTTAACAAATTATATTTTATTAATGTATCACTATAAAAACTGAGTGAACTATTATCACTCAGTATTATAGTATATTTATTATTACTTTTCTTTATCTTAGATATTTTCTTCATTAAAATATTCTTTACATGTTGCATCTAAATCTTTAGCTAAAGCTTCGATTACTTTATAATCATCAGTTCTACATCCAGATGCAAATTTATGTCCTCCACCATTATATTTTGAAGCCGCTTCATTTATAACTGGACCTCTACTTCTGATATTTGCTTTATATATATCATTTCTCTCATCATATACCACAAACATCCAACAAATAAGTTCCTTAATAAAGTAAAAGTCATTAACCTGATTTGATACACTCGTAGCTTCCACATTAAATTTTTTTAAATCTTCACTAGGAACAAATATAAAACCAAATTTATTTTCAGTTATTTCAATATTATTTATAAGATAAGCTCTAAACTTTTCTTCTGAAATACTTCTTTCATACAAATTATCATATAAATTAACAAAATTAATATTGCTTGTATTTACTAATTCATAAGCAGTTTTAAGAGTTGCTACACTAGTATTTGGAAGTAAAAATCTATCACTATCAAAAACCATTCCTACAAATAAATCTTCAGCTACTTTCGTATCCATTTTTAAAGGACTATTTAATAATAAATTTGCAATCATTTCACAAGTACTAGATTTTGTTGAATCAGTCCAGTCAACATCACCTACAATATCTTCCCCAGGATGATGATCTATTTTTAAAATTGCTTGATATTGTAAATCATCAATACCATCTACCCTACAAAAATTTGGTACATCTAAAACGACTAGTAAAGCATTTTCTACACTTGATAATTCTGGCTTATCTAATGAGCCTAAATATTTAAATTTATGCACTCCAGCACCAATTGCATAAACATTCTTTTCTGGAAATGTAAGTTTAATTGAATCTCTCAAAGCTATTTGACTTGCAATTGCATCAGGGTCAGGACTTATATGACGCGCAAGTACAATATTGTCATACTTTTTTATAATTTTAAATATTTTTTTATACATTTCCTTCATTTTATCACTCTTTCTAGTTATTCTTTGTTTTAATTTCGTATGTTTCTAATGCAATTTCCATTTCTTCATCAGTTGGAACTACATAAACAGGTATTTTAGAATCATCAGTTGAAACAAGTCTAAATTCTCCTCTAAAATCATTTCTTTCTTCATCTAATTTTACACCTAATGAAGCAATCTTTTCAATTATAGATTTACGCATTGCTTTACTATTTTCACCAACACCTGCAGTTAATGTAATAACATCAGCTCCATTTAACTCATTGTTATACATAGCTATATAATTGGCAATTTTTTGCGCATACATTTCATTAGCTAATATTGCTCTTTCATTTCCTTCTTCAGCAGCAGTTTCAACATCTCTAGAATCACTACTAATTCCACTTACTCCTAGTAAACCACTTCTTTTATATAAATCATCCATTACTTCATCAATTGATTTACCAGTTTTCTTCATCATATATTGAACTATTGCAACATCGATATCACCACAACGAGTTCCCATAATTAAACCAACTAGTGATGAAAAACCTAACGTAGTATCAACTACATTTCCATTATCAATTGCTGTAATAGATGCTCCATTACCAATATGACAAGATATTACTTTTAAGTTATCTTTTTCTAAATGTTTACAAATTGTTTTATAAATATATCTATGACTTGTTCCATGATATCCATATCTTCTTACACCATATTTTTCATACCATTCATAAGGAACAGCATAAATATAATTTTCTTCTGGTAATGTTGATGTACTAAAAGCCGTATCAAACACACCTACTTGAATAGCATCCGGAAGTTCTTTAGCAAAAGCTCTAACTCCCATTATATTTGCTGGATTATGAAGTGGTGCAAGTTCATCAAACCTTCTTAAATCTTGCAATACTTCTTCAGTTAAAAGAGTTGCCTTTGTATAGTCTGTTCCACCATGAGCCATACGATGTCCTACTCCTTCAATTTCTTGTAAAGAACTAATAATTCCCATATTTATTAATTCATCCATTAATATTTTTACCGCTTCAGCATGATCTGGTAAATTAACTTCTTTTTTTATTTTTTCACCATTGTGTTTAATTGTATAAAAAGAACCATCTATTCCAACTTTTTCAAATAATCCACTAGCTAAAACATTTTTTTCTGGTAATTCAACTAATTCAAACTTAAATGATGAACTACCTGCATTAACTGCTAATATTTTCATTTCTTTCACCTCTAGGTATTATTTTACTAGATTTAACAAAAAAAGTCTATAACTTTTAAGAACAATAGTTAAAGTCTTTTAAAAAATAGTTCTCCGACAATATCAATATTGCCTTGCTAACATTATTTTTTCAATTGTAATATCTTTTCTCATACTCATTTCATCTTCTTATGTATTATAAGATAATACAAGTGTATCAAAAATAGAAAAACTAATAGAAAATTATCAGTTTTTAACTTTGACATTTCTGTCAGTTTCTATAATAACATTTATAAAGATATGTAATTATGTGGTTTTTTAACTACATTTACATCTAGTATAGCCACAGTATAATACAAAAAAAGAGGTAAATCATTCAACGCTGACCGAACTTTTTACCTCATTTTGTACAGGTTTTACCAGTGTTTTTTCAAAACTGTCCGTCAATCAGTTTACTCGCACAGGGTCACTCATACTTCCTGACCCTGATACATAGGTTGTGGAAG
>UQVR01000026.1 GCA_900544625.1 uncultured Mycoplasmatota bacterium | reverse complement strand
ATTAGTCATCTACTGGCATTATCAGGAATGCACTTAAACATTCTTTTACTTGCTATCAATGTGTTTTTTAAAAATATAAAAGAAAGTATAAAGATAATAATAACTAGTATTATATTAATAATATATCTTTTCCTGACGGGCATATCAGCTTCTTTAGAAAGAGCAGTTATATTTTATATATTAAAAAATATAAATAAATATTTAAATTTAAGATATTCTAATATTCAGATTTTATTTATATGCGCTTTTATTATTCTATTTTTAAATCCATTTATGATATATGATATTGGATTTATTTATTCATTTATTATTTGTTTTGGTATATTTTATTATAAAGACTTTATAAAAGGCAATTATTTTATCAAGTTACTTAAATTAAGCTTAATTACATTTTTATTTTCATTTCCTATAAGTATTTTTATTAATTATGAAATTAATTTAAGTTCAGTATTTATTAATATGGTATTTGTACCTTTAGTAAGCGTAATTGTCTATCCTTTAGCATTAATATCGTTTACATTTTCATTTCTTAACCCGGTATTTAATATCTTAATTGCTTTAACTAATACATTAAGTTCAATATTTACTAAATTAAGTATATTTATAAATATTCCTAAAGTATCAATATTATTTATCTTTTTATTATATATATTTATATTATTATTTAAATATAATAAAAGATGTATATTATATTTATTAATAACTATTTTAATTATTAAAATAATACCTAGGTTCGATAGTAATTTTTATGCCTATTATTTAGATGTAGGACAAGGAGATTCTGCTATTTTAATATATCCAAATAAAAGTAAAGTAGTAATGCTTGATACTGGAGGCAAATTAAATTATTCTGAATATGAATGGATGATATCTAGTAAAAAATATAATATAAGTGATAATGTTATAAAGTTTTTAAAGAGTAAAGGTATAACAAAAATAAATTATTTAATTCTTACTCATGGGGACTATGATCATATTGGAGAAGCAATTAACTTAGTCATTAAATTTAAAGTTGAAAAAGTAATATTTAATTGTGGATCATACAATGATTTAGAAAAAAAATTAATTAAAGTATTGGATAAGAAAAATATCAAATATTATTCATGTATTAAAGAATTGAATGTGGATAATAACAAATTATATTTTTTACAAACAAAAGAATATGATAATGAAAATGATAATAGTAATGTCATTTATACAAAAATGAATGGTTATAAATTTATGTTTATGGCAGATGCAGGAATAGAGAAAGAAAAAGATATATTGGGAGAATATGATATATCTGGCATAGATGTATTAAAAGTAGGGCATCATGGAAGTAAAACAAGTAGTAGTAGAACGTTTATAGATGAAATTAATCCAAAATATTCAATTATCAGCGTTGGAAAGAATAATCGTTATGGACATCCAAATAAAGAAGTATTAAATAATTTGGAAAATTCTAAAATATATAGAACAGATCAGAATGGTAGTATTATGTTTAAAATTAAAAATAATAAATTAAAAATAGAAACTTGCAATCCATAGAAAGGAGTAGATATGAATTATTATAATGAGATAAAAAATGAATTAATAAATAATGAGATAAATAGAAAAGTTAAAAGTTATTCGATCAATAAAAGTGATTTAAATACTTACTATAATGTTGGCAAATTATTATTAGATGCAGGTAATCAATATGGAGAAAGTATTATTAAAGAGTATTCATTAAGATTGACTGAAGATTTAGGCCCAGGGTATAGTCAAAGAAATTTAAGAAATATGAGACAATTCTATAAAGTTTCTCAAAAGTGGCAGACAGTGTCTGCCAAATTAAGTTGGAGTCATTATTGTGAAATTCTTTGGTTTGATGATAATAAATTTCAATACTATATTAAAATAACTGAATTAAATAATCTATCTATTAGACAGTTAAGAAAAAGAATAAAATCGAATGAATATGAAAGACTTCCGGAATTCACTAAAAATAAATTAATAGAGCAAAAAGAATCTAATATTGTTGATTTCGTAAAGAATCCAATTTTGATTAAAAATAGCAAAAACTATGATATATTTTCAGAGAAAGTATTACAAAAATTAATTTTGGAAGATATCGAAAAATTTTTAGATGAATTAGGAAATGGATTTACATTTATTAAAAGTGAGTATCCCATTAAGTTAAATGATAGATATAACTATATAGACTTACTTCTATATAATATTAAGTATAAATGTTATGTAGTAGTAGAATTAAAGGTTACTGAACTTAAGAAAGAACATGCAGGTCAAATTATGACTTATATGAATTATATTGATAAGAATATAAAAACAATTGAAGAAAATGATACAGTTGGTATTATTATTTGTAAGCAAGATAATGAGTATGTAATTAAATATTGTTCTGATGATAGAATAATTGCTAGAGAATATGAATTGGTGTGATATTAAAAGAACTGTTCACATCACACACAGTTTGTTCTTTTTTAAATATGTCTTCTATTTTGCTCGAACTTGTGTGATTTAATGTTTATTAAAGATGCTAAGGTAGAGAAAAAACATTTTAGAAAAGCATAATCAAAGTAACATAGTTTTATTGAAAATAGAAACTTGTAGTTCGCAAAAAAAGTGGTTGGCATTGTCAGTTAGATTTGTGCAGAAAGGAGTAAATATGAATTATTATAATGAAATAAAGAATAAATTAATAGATAATGAAGTGTATACAATAGTTAAAGATTATTCAAAAGAGAGACATAAGGTTATAACATATTTTGAAATTGGCAAGTTGCTAAATGAAGCAGGTGGAAAATATGGAGATAATATTATAGATGAATATTCTAAAAAGTTAGTAGTTGAAGTTGGTAAAAAATATAATAGAAGAACATTATTTAGAATGAAACAATTCTATAAGATATTTAACGATGAAAAAGTGTCGCAGTTTGCGACACAATTATCATGGAGTCATTGGTATGAAATGTTATGAAACGATTTTATAGGATATTTAGTAATGAAAAAGTGTCCACAGTGTGGACACAATTGACATATAGTCATTTAAGATTATTATTTAATATAAAATTTAATTGTTATGTAGTAGTAGAATTAAAAGTAACAGAATTTAAAAAGGTGAAAGAAAAACCATCTTAGAAAAGAATAAATGAATCAATATGATTTTTATGATAAAGACAAAAATATGGAACTCTTCACTTAAAATAAAATAAATCATAAAATATATTACATTATATAATGTTTAGATAGAATTAAGAAAGGGACTCTTTCTTTTTCTTTTGGCGTATGCTATAATTTAAGTGTGATAAGTATGAATTATTTAATTAGTGCAGAAAGTTTTAGAGTAATAGAAAAAGAGGTAAAAAAAATAGTTGGTAAAAACAATTATTTAGTTTTTAATGCTTCAAAATGTAGTATTAGTGAAATAATAGATGAGGCTTCATACTTTGGTTTAGAAAGCACCCAAAAGTGGCTTGTAGTTTCCAACTCAGACTTTTTTAATTCTGGAAATATTACTGATAATGATAATGAACTTTTAGTTAAATATTTAAGTAATCCTAATGAAAATACCAATATAATATTTACAACCTTAAATGGAATTGATCAAAGAAAAAAGATTGTTAAATGTATTAAAAATAACGGTAATATTATAAATATACCTAAAATGGATAAAAGAACTATAAATAGCACTCTTACAAGTTATTTAAAAAGTTATGATTATAGCATTGATTATAATACAATTAATTATATAATGGATAACTCGTATGAAAATTTAGATATCATGTTTAATGAGTTAGACAAGATTATGTTATATTATAGTTTTCCTTGTCATATAAAATATGAAGATGTAATATATATTGTTGGTGAAGAGAAAACAAGTAATAATTTTGCTTTTGTAAATGCCGTTATTGAAAAGAAACTTGGTTTAGCATTAAGAATATTAAAAAACTTAAAAATATATAAAGTAGAACCAACAGTTTTAATATCACTTTTAGCTAGAGAATATAGATTAATGTATTATGTTAAAAATTTATATAATAAAAAAAGCCTTAATGATATAATGTCTGAATTAAAACTAATGGATTGGCAAGTAAACAAATTATATAGTAATAGTATGAAATATACAAATAATGAATTATTAAAAAGTTTGTATGATTTATGTAATATAGATTTGAATATTAAAAAAGGTTATTGGGATAAAGATACAAGTTTGTACGGATTTTTAATGGAAAATTGCAGTTAAAAAGAAACTAGTTTAGTGTTAGTTTCTTTTTCTTAATAGAATACTTTGGGCTTCATTTCTTTTCGTTATAACACAATTATATGTTTCACAATCTACAGGTAGCCCAGAGTAAAAGTTTTCGCTAGATGAATATCTTTTTGATATCCTAATTAAATCTTCAGTACTTAGTTGATCACAAGGAAAAGAATCTTTCTTTTGCTTTAAATATTCATTATATTCAATAAAATATTGATTTACTGGACAATCCTCTGGTAAGTTAGATAAATAACCATTAAGTAGGGCATTAATACTTTCAAAATAAAAATAATTTAAGGCAAAATCTCTTTCATCAAAATTCATCCAACCTGCAAGTTCACTAACTCTTCTAGTAGCATCAATTCCAATAATTCTATTTATTAAACTAATATCTTGAGATTTAAAATCATTTTCTAGAAGTAATATTTTTTTACCAAAACCACTATTGATTGTTTCATTTTTCATTATATTTAAAGATATTTCAATCACTTTTTTTAAAATGAATAAATTATATATTAGAAGTTTATCATTATCTGATAATAAATAATTTTTTGCAACTTCATGAATATCAAATGAACTTTTAAAGTAAATAGTTTGATCTTTTTCATTATAAATAGGATCATCAAATAAATATACGTTATCTCCTACAAAAACATTTTCTAAAAGTTGGTATTGATTTCTTAAAATTATTTTTAATGCTCTTTTAATAAAATTATCATCCGCTCTTTTTTTACCACTTTCATATTCTTTTAACAATTTTAATAATTCATAATTAATTACTGCTTCCATTTTCTACATCCTTTACCTTAGAAATTATAACACTTAAAAGATGATCTGTAAATTAATTTTTACCTTTTTTCCTTGACAACATATAATTTACTAAAGTATAATTATTTTAAGAAAAATCAAAGGAGTGATTCATTTGCGTAAAAGATTCAAATCAATTCTTTATTTTATCTTTTTACTTTTTATAGTTTGTTTATCTCTCGGAGTAGGATATATATTTTATGACAAAATAAGTAGTGATTCCGATATAGTTGTAGATGGTAAAATAACTATAAACTATTTAAATGGTAAAAAATTTAATTTAAGTGGTAATAATGAAATAACTTTTTCTGTAACTAATAATGATAGTGAAGCAAAATACTATTACATTCAACTTACTGATGTTTATGCTAATGATGTTTCTTATGAACTTATTAGTTCAGATAATTTAAATATAACAAATAATTTAAAATCTGAAATAGTATCAAATCAAGTATCAATTAATGGTAATGAAACAATTAATTATACGTTAAAATTTAAAGTAAATGGTAACGAAAAGTATTCTGGCACAATCCAAATTGGCTTAAAAGAAAATGACAAAAATACTTTTGCGGATGTTATACTTGCTAATAATAAAGTAAATGAAAAGAGTTTGACAGGTATTGGAGAATCAGCAATATTAGATGAAGGCTTACTAAAAAAGGAAGATGACCATGGGGTAGCATACTACTTCCGCGGAAATGTTAAAAATAATAATGTTTTATTTGCTGATAAAAATTGGAAAATTGTTAAAATAAATGGTGACGGATCAATAAAACTTGTTTTAGATGGTGTAATTGATGAATTAAGTAAATATTATGAAGAGGACTATGCTTTTTCAAATAGTACAATATATAAAAATTTAGAAAAATGGTATACAAATACCTTAGATTCCTATGGAGATTACATTGCTTATTATAAATATTGTAATGATTATGTTTTAGATGATGATAATTACTTAGCATATAATAGAGTAATTACTAATAAGATTCCTACCTATGTTTGTTTAGGTAATTTAGTAAACTCTAGAATAGGTTTATTAACAGTAGATGAAGTATCTCTAGCCGGAGGAAGCACAAGTGAAAACAAGAAATTTTATCTTTATAACGAAAAGATAACTGGAGCATATTACACAATGTCTGGAGCTATGACAAGATATAGTAATTATTATCCATTTGCAGTTGATTCAACCGGAGCGATTACAAGTAATATAAACGGAACACTTCTTCGAAGTATTAGACCAGTTATAACTATAATTAAAACCGCTAAAGTTACAGGGACAGGTACAAGTGAAGATCCATATAAATTAATTATGAAATAATACGCATAAGTATTATTTTTTTTGACATGTTTAGCCAACAGTGGTATAATAAATGTCAATATTTTACATATTGTAATGTAAAATTGACATTTTGTACTTTAGTGTTTAATTCAATAATAGTATAATAGAATTGGTGGTAGGTATGAAAATATTTAAAGATATATGGAGTTTGTTAATGGCGTTAAGGCTGGTGGATATAATATTTTTCTTTGCAGTTTTAATACTTATGATATTAATTGTAACGCTTATATATTTTATAAAAATAAATAATGAAACAGAAGAAAAAGATTTAGAAGAAACACAAGAAATGAAAATAGCGAAGGAATTAAGGGATAGTATGAAAAATAGCGAACCAACAATTAAATTTACAGATTATGAAAAAGACCAAGAAGATAAAGCTATAATTAGTTATGACGAGCTTTTAAATAAAGGTAATAACTATGAACTAAATTATGAAAAAGAAGAGATGCATGATGATTTATCAGTAAAAAAGGTTGATTTAGATAATTTAGTAAATAAAAATAATAATACTGTTTCAAATATTGAAGTAAGACTAATAAGTTTTCAAAAAGAAGAAGCATTCCTAGAAGCGTTAAAGAGATTGCAAAAAGAACTGGGGTAATGGTATGAAGTTTAATATAGTTACATTTGGATGTAAAGTTAATCAATATGAATCAAATATGATGAAAGAACGCATGCTTTCATCAAATTTTTTCTATGTGGAAAATATAAGTGAAGCTAATATAATAGTTGTAAATACTTGTTCAGTTACTAATGTAGCTGATAAAAAGTGTTTAAAAATGATTAGAAGAATCAAAAGAGAATATCCAAATTCAATTCTGGTAGTTGCAGGTTGCAGTAGTCAAAATAAACAAGAAATATATGAAAATTTAGATATAGATATTTTAATAGGTAATAAAGATAAATCAAAGATTGATATATTATTAAAAGAATATATAAAAACCCATAAAAGATATGTAAAGTTTTATAATGATCGAAAACTTGATTTTGAAGATATGCTAATTAGTGATTATAACCATATCAGAGCATTTATTAAAATTGAAGATGGATGTGATAATTTCTGTAGTTATTGTATTATTCCTTATGTTCGAGGAAGTGTAAGATCAAAAAACTTTGAAACAGTAATTAAGGAAGCAAAATTACTTACTCAAAAAGGACATAAAGAAATAGTGTTAACAGGTATTCATACAGGACATTACATGGATAACGATTACGATTTAACAGACCTTATTAATGAATTATCAAAAATTGAAGATTTATTAAGAATAAGAATATCAAGTATTGAAATAACTGAATTAAATGATAAGTTTTTAAATATGTTAAGTACAAATAAAAAAGTATGTGATCACTTGCATATTCCATTACAAGCTGGTAGTGATGAAATTTTAAAAAAGATGAATCGTAAGTATGATTTAAAATACTATGAAGAAAAAATAAAGAAAATTAGAATGATTAGACCTGATATATCTATAACAACGGATATAATCGTAGGTTTTCCTTATGAAACAGACGAATTATTTAATGAAACATTAGAATTTTCTAGAAAAATGAACTTTAGCAAAATTCATGTTTTTCCATATTCAATTCGTCTAGGAACAAGTGCAGCTAATATGCCTAATCAAGTAGATGAAAGCATAAAAAAAGAGAGAGTTAAAAAACTAATGGATTTAAGCGAAATAATGGAAAAAGAATATTACAATAAATTTGTTGGTAAAGAACTTGATATTTTAGTAGAAGAGTGCGATAATAATGTAAGTATTGGTCACTCTAGTAATTACTTAATGATAAGATTAAATGAAAAACTAGAAGTAGGTCAAATATATAAAAGGATTATATGAATTACATTAAAGGCAAATTAAAAAAACTTATATTTTATAGTAAAGAAAGTGGCTTTGTAGTCGCTTTATTTCGCGTTAAAGAGTCTAATTTAAAAGAGATTGAAGTAAATAAAACCATAACTATAACAGGTTCATTTTTAGATCCAAGTATAGATGTACCTATGACTTTATATGGAAGTTATAAAAAAAATGATAAATGGGGCATGCAATTTGTGGTAGATTCCTATGAAGTAGAAAAACCGACCACTAAAGAAGCTATTGAAGAATTTTTATCTAGTCCTTTCGTCGAAGGCTGTGGTGAAGTAACAGCTAAAAGAATCGTAGAAGCATTTGGTGAAAAAGCCCTTGATATAATAAAAAATGATAAAGATAAATTACTATTAATCGAAGGAATAACAGATAAAAGAAAAGAAAAGATATATGATTCACTAATTAATTATGATAAAAGTGGAGATACAATTATTAAGTTACAAAATTTAGGATTTTCTCCCGTAGAATGCTACAAAATATATAATTATTTTAAAGCTGATATTGATTATGTTTTAGAAAACAATTTTTATTTAATAAGTGAAATAATTGATTTTAGAAAAGTAGATAGCATTTATGTAAATGCTTATGGAGATAAAACAGATGCTAGGGTATACGCATGTATTTTAGAAAGTATGAAATTGTTATCTTTTACAAATGGTGATACCTATTATTATGCTGAAGAAGTAAAAAAAGAATTACTAAAAGAATTTTTTATAGAGCTTACCGAAGATGTTTTTAACGAATGTTTAGATTATCTTGAAAAGAACAATGATGTAGTTTGTGTAGAAAAAAGAATATACCTAAAGTCGTACTATGAAAAAGAAATAAGTATTGCAATGAATTTAAAAAAGATAGATAGTAAAGCTCCGAAGATGTTTTATAATATAGACGAAAAATTAAAAGAATTAGAAGAAAAACTTAAAATAAATTATAATGAAACTCAAGAAAAAGCAATAAAAGGTGCCTTAAATAATAATATAACTATTATCTCCGGGGGCCCAGGAACCGGTAAAACAACAATTATAAACGCCATTGTTAAACTATATATTGAAAAAGAAAAATTAGGGTCTGCAGATATTATGGAAACTATAGCGCTTCTAGCCCCGACTGGTAGGGCTGCCAAAAAAATGAATTCATCTACAGGAATACCAGCATATACAATACATAGATATTTAAAGTGGTATAAAGATAGTAATGAGTTTGTTTATAATGAGTTCAATAAAACTCATCACAAATTAATTATTGTTGATGAAGTAAGTATGATTGATGTTGATTTATTTAATGCTTTATTAAATGGAATCAATAGTAATATTAAACTTATTCTTGTCGGAGATACATTTCAACTCCCAAGCGTAGGGCCTGGTCTTGTTTTAAATGAACTCATAGAAAGTGATTATTTTAATTATATACCTTTAAATCAAATTTATCGTCAAAGTGATAACTCTTATATTCCTTTTTTAGCTAAAGAAATAAAAAACAATGATTTAAGCGAAGAGTTTCTAACTAAAAAAGACGACTATAACTTTGTAAATGTAGATTCAAGTAATATAAAGAAAGCCATAATGCAGATTACAAATTATTCTTTAAGTAAAGGTCTTGACGAAAGAAATGTTCAAGTATTAGCACCAATGTATAAGGGAGATGCAGGAATAGATGCGTTAAATGTTATTTTGCAAAACATTTATAATCCAAGTAAAAGAAATAAAGAAGAAGTAATATATGGAGATTTTATTTATCGAGAAGATGACAAAGTTCTTCAACTAGTTAATGATTTAGATAATAATGTATTTAATGGCGATATTGGTTTTATTGAAAGAATAACAGGTAACAAAATAATAATCGATTTTGACGGTAATAAAGTTGAGTATGAAAAAAAAGATTTAAAAAACATTAAACATGCCTATGCTATAAGTATTCACAAAAGCCAAGGTAGTGAATTTATGCATGTTATAATGCCAATAAGTACCAGTTACTATAAAATGCTTTATAATAAATTAATCTATACTGGTGTAAGTAGAGCAAAAAAGAGCTTAACTCTTGTGGGAGATCCTACCGCTTTCCAAAGAGCAGTTAATAATAACTATTCATCAAGTAGAAAAACAAGTTTGAAAGAACAAATAAGTATAGTATATAATAAATAAATTTGTTCATAATAATGCTAGAGGTGGAAAAATGAAAAATATGTTAAAAGCCGTTGGGGTACTTGGTGCTATGGCAGCTATCGGTGGTGGTATTTATTTAATGCAAGATAAAAAAACAATGAAAAAAGCTGGCAAAAAAGTAATTAGTGCCATGGATAGTGCAGAAAGCATGATAGCAAAGAAAATAAACTAAAAAAGGATAAAAAACTATCCTTTTTTTCGTGCCAAATAACAATCACATTCATATTCAATAATTGCTCTTTGTTTTTCATCATCAATTTTTTTATACATCATAATTTGTAATTTTTCTTTAATTTCCGCTATTTTTTTAGAAACATTAAACGGATCTACATAAAATTCTTTTCTAAACATAGGTGCATACAAAGTTTCATTTAATAAAAATCCATCAATATCAAGTGTTCCAAATAAAGAAACTATTCCATTTTTAACAGCAATATCCTCACGACATATAAAATTTTGTTCTTCCTTATCAAATATTATTTTTGTAAAAGAATCAGACATTTCTAAGTTGTGTTCAAAAGAATAAATAAAATCTTTATATAATCCTGGAATAATCAATTCTTTAAAAGGCAATAAGTCTTTATTAAATAAATTGCCATAATCTTTTTTAATTAGAAATTTTTCTATTTGAATATACTTCTTTTCTTGATAACAATGAAAAAATAATAAAGTATACCCATTCGTTTTCGTACTTGGTTCACTTTTTTCTTTTTCAATAATAGCAAAATTTTCATCATCTAACCATTTAAAAATAAATTTACCTTTATGAAAATACAAAACAACTTCATTTGCATCCTTAACTTTTATTGTATCCTTATCAATAATAACTCTTAAATTCATCTTTGGTATTATAGTTTCTGTCATACAAATCTCCTTTTTTCTTCATATTATAGCATACACCTTATAATATGACAATTTTTTTTCATTTTTTGTGCTAGTATAAATTTGGTGATGATATGAAAAAGTATTTAAAAATTCTTGGAGTAGCAATTATATTCGGTGGTTTATTAGCTTATCTTTTTTATTATGATATTAATAAAGAAGTAAGAGCTATATCAAAAAAAGAAGAAGTTATAACACTCTTTCAAGTCGGGGTGTTTAAAGATTACAATAATGCCACGTTTTTTTCCAAAACTTTTCCGTCTAGTTTAATATACAAAGATAATAATTATTATAGAGTAATCATTGCTATAAGCTATCACGAAGAAACAAAATTAAAATTAGAATCAATATATCAAAATAGTGAGATAGAATACTATGAAAAAGAAATAAGAATAAATAAAGATTTTATTGAAAAAATAAGTAATTATGAATCAATAATTTTAAAAAGTAATAAAGAAGAAGTAATAAATAACGTTAACAATAGTATTTTAAATATTTTTTCATCATATATTAATTAATTTTATCCATAATAAAAGTATGATAAAAAAATATAAAGATTACATTTTATTACTAATAATCTTTTTATTATTTATATTCTCAGGAAGTATAAATAGATTTTTAATTGCCATAAATCCTAATTTAGATACTAAAAATATTGAATTAAATTATGATAAATATTTAAAAGATGAACTAGATAATATCAAGAAGATAAATAATATAGAGTTTAACGATGATTTAGATTTACAAGTAAGTAGAGTTAAATATCGTAATGTTTATGAATATTCTGATACTCTAACTATTTATAAAGGATTTAAAAATAATGTTTTTGTAAACGATGTTGTTTTAAATAATGATGGTCTTATAGGAATTGTAACTAAAACCTATGATTATTATTCTATTGTAACATTAATAACTAATAAAAATAGTAATATATCTGTTAAAATAAATGATGCTATAGGTATTCTTAAAACCATTAATAATACTTTGGTAGTTACCAATATAAATAATTATGAAAAGGTAAATGTTGATGATGAAATATATACATCTGGACTTGGTAATTTACCAGATAGTATTTATATAGGCAAAGTAAAAAGTATTAATTTAAATAATACAGAAATAGAAAAAGTGGTTGAAGTAAACATAAATGATAGATTAGAAAAATTAGACTATTTGTTTATAAGGAGTAATCATGATTAATGTTTTTCTAGATTGCCTAATATATAATTTTACTCCTTATAAATCATTTTTCTTTCTATCAAATATTAATAATAAAAGTATAATTTATAATATTGCAACGGGTTTATTTATAGATATATTTATTATTCATACATATTTTCTTAATACTATATTTATTATTTTATTATATATATTACATAAAGTAATTAAGATAAATTATTATAATATTATAAATTATTATTTATTTAATATAATAACAGTTTTTATCTACTATAATATATTTTCTAGTCTATACAATTTTAAAAATATCTTTTTTAATATGTTTATTATAAATAGTATATTTATTCTTTTATGTTATAT
Source organism: uncultured Mycoplasmatota bacterium (assembly GCA_900544625.1). GTDB lineage: Bacteria > Bacillota_I > Bacilli_A > RF39 > UBA660 > Onthocola_B. The sequence continues at coordinate 3,165 of UQVR01000026.1, read as the reverse complement.
GAAAGATACTAAAAGCATAAAATTATACAGGTGAGATAATGGACGAATATATAAGTGATGCTAAAAAAAGAAGAAATAAAAAAAGTTTTAATGTAAATAAAAAAAGTATTAAAAGTTTTATATCCAAGTTTTTACTTGCCATAATATTTTTCTTATCTAGTATAATATTTACTAATATAAATGATAAAAATTTATTATTATATAAAGAATATGTCTTAACAGAAAGCCTACCTTTTACCAAAATAAAAGGTTGGTATGAAGAACTATTTGGAGAAGTATTACCTAAAGATGATAATAATAAAATGGTTATAAAGGGTCATTTAGTTTATAAAAATATTGAAAATTATAAAGATGGTGAAGTCTTAACTTTAACCACGAACACTTTAATAAATAGTCTTCAAAGTGGGATAGTAGTTTACTGCGGAGAAAAAGATGATTATGGAAATACAGTCATTATCCAAGGTGTAGATGGGGTAGATATTTGGTATGGAAATTTAACTAATGTCTCAGTTAAATTATATGATTATGTTGAAAAAGATAAATTAATTGGTGAAACAAATAGTGATTTACTTTATTTAGTTATTAAGAAAGATAATAATTTTCTAAAATATGAAGATTATCAAGCTGGATTATAGTACTATTTTCATTCTTTTAATCTTACTTTTATGTGGATATATAAGAATAGGCTTAATTATAATGTTTATTGTTTTATTCCATGAACTAGGACATGTTTTAGTATGTTTATTTTTTAAATATAAAATAATTAATATAACAATATATCCTTTTGGTGGTATAACTAAAATAGAAAAAGATATAAATACTAATCCTAACAAAGAATTAATTCTAGCTTTTGCTGGAATATTTATGCAAATAATATTAATATTTATAGTAAAGTTATTTTCTATTCATGATTATGAATTGTTTTTAAAATATAATTATAGTATCATGTTATTTAATTTGATTCCCATTATTCCTTTAGATGGAAGTATTATAGTTAAAAGTATTTTAAATAAGTTTTTTTCATTTAAAAAATCATATGTTTTATACATTATAATAAGTATTATATCTGTTTTTTTATATGTAATAATTAATTGTAAGTATAGTATAAATAATTATTTGATAATAGGTATATTTATATATAAAATATATTATTCTATTAAAGAATATAAATTTATTTATAATAAATTTTTACTTGAAAGATATTTAAAAAAATATAAATTCAATTACATAAGTACTAAAAAGGGAAATTTAGATATATTAAAACTAGATACATATCAATATTTTAAAGAAGATGAAAAAATAGTAAGTGAAGCTAAAAAACTAGAAGAAAGGTTTGACAAATACAAGTATTTTTGATAAAATTAATATGTTTTTAAGTAATTTCTTAAAAAACCGCACAGAAAAGGTTATAAAACTAGTAGTTACCTTAATGGCGCGACTTCAAAAAATATAAGGAGGTATGAAATGAAAGCTATATTTGAAACTGGTGGAAAACAATATTATGTTTCTGTTGGGGATACTATTTTTGTTGAAAAATTAGATGCAGAAGTAGGAAGCGATGTTACATTTGACAAAGTTTTATTTGCGGATGGTAAAGCTGGAAACCCATATGTTGATGCGAAAGTTGTATGTACTGTTGAAAAACATGGAAAAAATAAAAAGATTAAAGTGTTTAAATACAGACCTAAGAAAAAATATCGTAAGACTCAAGGTCATAGACAACCATATACTAAATTAGTTGTTAAGAAAATTGGTTAATGATAAAAGTTAATATCAAAAATAATATCATTATTATAACTGGACATGCAGGATATGATGATTTTGGAAAAGATATTGTGTGTGCATCAGTATCATCAATTGTTATTACGAGTATTAATTTATGTTTAAGATTTAATAAAGAAAGCATTAAATATAAAGAAGAAAAAGATAAATTAACAATTGAAATATTAAGTAATGATGATAATATTACATTAACAATAGAAAATATGCTTATGATGCTTGAAGAACTTGCATCGACATACAAAAAAAATATTAAAATAATTAAGGAGGAAATATAATGAATTTCATGAAGTTAAATATCCAATTATTTGCTCATGTTAAGGCTCAAGGTTCTACTAAAAATGGTAGAGACTCAGCAGGTCGTAGACTTGGTGCTAAAGCTGCAGATGGTGAGACAGTATCAGCTGGATCAATCCTTTATCGTCAAAGAGGAACAAGAATTTATCCAGGTACAAATGTTGGAATAGGTAAAGATGACACATTATTTGCAAAAGTAACTGGTGTTGTTAAATATGAAAGACTAGGAAAGAATAAGAAAAAGGTAAGCGTATACGAAGCATAAGTATTCGCTTTTTTAAATACGGAGGGTTTATGAAATACGATAATGAATTATTTCTTTTAAGTGAATTTTTTTCACACAATACAATAAATAAAAAAGATAGCAGAGAAATATCTGATAAAAAAAGAAAATTATTTAGAATAGTATTAAAGGAATTTAGAAAAGAAACAAATTTGCAAGAGGGATTTTGCAAAATAAAGTTTATGGATCGTTTTTGGGGTGAATGTGACAAAGGTTATACTTTAGTTAAAGAATTGGTTGAAAATGATGCTTTTAAAAGTTTTTCAAAAGATTACTTAATTTATATAACGGATTTTTCAAATTTTTATGATGAATCACATCCTAGTTTCTATGAATTAACTTGGGATTATCAAACTTATTTTGAATTTATGAGATATCATAAAATCATCAAAGAATTAATGGAAATGCCTGAAAATGTTCGAAACGTAGTAACTGAATCTATTGGTAGTACAATTGAATCCGCAAAACAAAAACTTGAAACTAATAAAAGCCTTTGCCAAAAAATTGGGCATAGTATTAGTAAATGGCATAAAATGGAAGGCGAAAATGGTAAGTCTTCATTTTGGTATGGAACTTGCACAAAATGTGGAGAAACTCAAATTACTAGAAAAGATCCAAATGTAATAAAATTGGAAAGAAACAAAAAATAAAACTCGTAACAGAGTTTTATTTTTCCTAAATTGAAAATAGAACAGAAGCTGGACATTTAGAAATAGACTCTATAAAAGGTAAAAGGAATGAATATGATTCTATAGTAAGTATAGTAGATAGATGTACAAGAAAGTTATGGCTAATAAAATCAGAGT
>UQVR01000025.1 GCA_900544625.1 uncultured Mycoplasmatota bacterium | reverse complement strand
TCGTGAGACAGTTCGGTCCCTATCCGTCGTGGGCGTAGGAAAATTGAGGAGAGCTGTTCCTAGTACGAGAGGACCGGAATGGACATACCTCTGGTGTATCTGTTGTAACGCCAGTTGCAGTGCAGAGTAGCTATGTATGGACGGGATAACCGCTGAAAGCATCTAAGCGGGAAGCCTCCTCCAAGATGAATTTTCCCATTCTTCGTGAAGTAAGATTCCTTGTAGACTACGAGGTTGATAGGCTAGAGGTGGAAGCGTAGTGATACGTTGAGCTGACTAGTACTAATAGATCGAGGATTTAACTTAAACAATTATTTCTTATTAGATGAATTATATCATTGCATTATCGGGTTTTTTAAAGGACAAAATCCTTTATTGGTGACGATAGCTTAGGTGATACACCTCTTCCCATCCCGAACAGAGAAGTTAAGACCTAATACGCCGAAAATAGTGTAATGCTAAGATAGGTAGTCGCCAATTTTTTTTTGTGTTAAAATAAATACAAAATAAAATGTAAAATAGTATTTTAAGACTTGTATTAAATATAAATTATATCTTATAATAGGAATAGGTGATTAGAAATGGATTATAAATACACATCAAGGTCGGTTGATGATACAATCAGAATTGCTCAAGATATTGAAAGTGAAAAATTTCCTAATATGGTTATTTGTTTATATGGAGAGCTAGGCAGTGGAAAAACTGTATTTACAAAAGGATTTGCTAGCGCTATGGAAATAGAAGAAACAATAACAAGTCCAACATTTAATATTATAAAAGAATATACTTCTGGAGAAATTCCATTATATCATATGGATGTATATCGTCTTGAAGATACTGACGAAACCATCGGATTTAATGATTACTTTAATAAAGGGGGAGTAACAATTATAGAATGGGCGGATATCATTAAGGATAAACTACCAGAAAAAAGATTAGATATTAAGTTTAAATTTATAGATGAAGATACTAGAGTACTTGTATTAATACCACACGGTGAAGAATACGAAGAAATATGTAATGCGGTATTATAATGACAAGTTTATTGATAGATACACATTTAAATGATATTAAAATATTTCTATTAGAAGACGGATTTGTTGTGGATAAAAAAGAAGTTATCAACAAAAAAAATAATAGTGAAGTATTGTTTCCTACAATAAAAGAAGTAATAGATGGAAAAAAAATCACAGATATAATAGTTGTAAATGGACCTGGATCATTTACCAGTGTTAGATTAGGTATTACAATAGCAAAAACATTAGCATTTACATTAAATATTCCAATAAAAACCATTACATCACTAGAAGTTACTGCGATTAGTAATAATCAAAGAAAAGTAGGTATAAGTGATGGAAACGGGTGTTATTTAGCAGAATTTGATCAAAATTTTAAACCTATTAAAGATTATATTTATGTTAATAACTCTGAGTTTGTTAACGCTATTAATAAAGATGACTATTACTTAGATTATAAAATAGATGCAGAAATGGTATACAAATTTATATTAAATAAAAATACTACAAATGCTCACGATGTAAATCCTATATATATAAAGAAAATAGGTGTTGAAATTGATAAGAAGAGCAACTAACAAAGATATTGATAAAATTAATGCTCTTGGTGAACAATTGCATCACAACTTTATCAAAAATTACCATATAGAAACAGAAATAACCAACAAAATAGCAATTGTTTTAGTGGCAGATATCAACAATATAGTTGGATACCTTTATGCGTTAGATCTCGGGGATAATATAGATTTACTAAGTATATTTGTTGATAAAAAAACTCGTTATCAACATATTGGAACAGATTTAATTGAATCATTAAAAAAATTAAGTCTTAATAAAACTATAACTTTAGAAGTTTCAAGTAAAAATGAAGCAGCAATTGCTTTATATAAAAAGAGCGATTTTAAAGAAGTTGGAATCAGAAAGAACTATTATGAAGATAGTGATGCCATTATAATGAAATGGGGGATTTAAAAATGAAAGATATTTATATATTAGCAATAGAAACATCATGTGATGAAACTAGTATAGCAATAGTTAAAAATGGTTGTGAAGTAACTGCCATAACGATACTTACTCAAATGTATACACATGCAAACTTTGGCGGAGTAGTCCCCGAAATTGCATCCAGAATGCATACTGAAAATATCACTAGAGTACTAGAAGAAACACTAAAGAAAGCAAATATGAGTGTTTCTGATGTTGATGCAATTGCGGTTACTCAAAAACCTGGATTATTAGGTTCATTATTAGTTGGAATAGAATTTGCTAAGGTTTTAAGTTATGTATATAATAAACCTTTAATAGCAGTAAATCATTTAATTGGACATATATATGCTAATGCTATTAATAAAAAATTAGAATTTCCGTTATTGGCATTAGTAATTAGTGGTGGACATACTGAACTTGTGATTATGAAAGACGGTTACGATTTTGAATTTTTAGGAGGAACACTAGACGATGCTATCGGAGAAGCATATGATAAAGTAGCAAGAATTTTAGGAATACCTTATCCTGGAGGCCCGGGAATAGAAAAAAAGGCTTTGGAAGGTAAGGTAACATATGATTTTCCAAGACCAGTAATGGATAATACATATAATTTTAGTTATAGTGGGCTAAAAAGCAGAATAATTAATGTAGTACATAATGAAAAACAAAAAGGAAATGCTATAAGAGAAGCAGATTTAGCAGCTAGTTTTCAATATGTTGCAATAGATGAATTAGCACGTAAAACAGATTTAGCATTAAAAAATACAGGAATAAAAAATGTTTTAGTAGCTGGTGGAGTATCAGCTAACCAATATTTGAGATCAGAAATAGCCAAAGTTGCAGAAAGAAATGGTGCAAAATTAAGTATTCCAGAATTCATTTATTGTACTGACAATGCCGCAATGATCGGAGCAGCAGCATATCCATTATATTTAAAAAAACAATTTGCTGACTTTTCTTTAAATGGAGAATCACAAGCTGATGTTTGTTAAAGAGGTAGACTATGGATAAAAATGAAAAAGAAATTAAAAACTTTAAAAAAATAGAAAATTTTTTTCAAATTGATTTAATAATAAAAAATCTTATAAATAATACATTTCCAAATAATGCCGATAAAAATAATCCAGGTGATATCATTTCCTATGTCCAAAAATTAAGCGATACTATAGATAGAATAGAATTGCTATTTTTAAGGGTAGTAAGAAGTTTTGAATTAGGTTCAAATATTGAAAAGTTTATTGAAAATACATTCAAAAAATATCATCAACAAGTTTTTGAATGTGGGTACAATTATGATAGATTAGAACATACTTTTATAAAAATATTTGCTAGTATGTCTCCAGAACTTGTTAGAAAAGTAAATGAAGATATCTATGGGTATAGTTGTTTTATAGATTTAGAAGGTATATTAGCACAATCAACTTCAATAACTGAAATATTGCATGTTTTCCACACATTTATTATTAATAATGAAAATATATTACGAAGTAGCATGGTGCAATTAGAAAAGGGAAGAACTAGATTATATGGAGAAAAAACTCAAATTGCTACCAGTATTTTTGACGGTCTAGATAATTTTATGGCAGATTCTGAAAAAACAATATTATCCATTTCTGATAATCACATAATTATCATGTTAAGAGATTTTGGACATGCAACTACATTAGATATTAACATAGAAAATAAAAATGCTTGGATTGAATATTTTATACCTAAAGTTTGTAATTATTTAATGGTTAATAGTTTACCAGGTATTCGAAAAATTGAGGAAGGGACTTATTCTCCGACAGCTAAAGGCATGGTTGTAGTAAAAACCGCCGATTTACCTCATTACGTAAATGACTTTATAAAGAAAATTCCAACTGATGAGGACATGTTTAAAAAAGGCGGGTTATTTGATAAAACGTTTAAGTTTAATGAAAATAGCCAAACTTTTATAAAGGATTTAACTAAAGACACACAAAATGATTTAAGTCAAAGTGTTGCTAAATTATAGCCAAATTAATAAATATTTGCTATAATTAATTCATGGGGTAGTACTGGTTTCGACATGTATTACTAGGCATGACTGCAAGTGGTCGGCATACCTTAAGTGCAAAATTAAAATTAAATGACGAAGCTAATTATAGTTTCGCTCCTGCTTTTGCCTAATAATTAGGATAAGGGAGCACTTCTATTCAATTTCTCTTATAGGTTGAACTAGGGGTTAATAAATATAAGATATAATATATTAATTGTTTAGGTTAATGTATAGAATTTCACTAAACTTACTAATTAATAGGTTAGTGTAGAGCCATTTTAGTTAGGACATTTAAATCTACCTAAACTTGTAGACGTTGTGATATAGGATATATTGGACAGGAGTTCAACTCTCCTCTACTCCACCAAATTGAATTTTCTCCCGTAAATACGGGATTTTTTTTATTTTACCTCTTGCTTTCATTAAATTTATTTAATAATTCTATGCTATGTTTTTTCTTTTTGCTAAACAAATGGAAGTATGTTTTCTCAACAATTTGTATAGTATCTCCTAACCTATCAGCAACTTCTCTACTATAGCATCCTAAGTTTATAAGTAAACTTGCATGACTGTGTCTAAAACCATGCCTATTTAAAAAGATCTAAATAACAATGAACAAGAATATATTTTAAACCTTTTAATGAAATGGAAAGGTATAGAGCTAAAAAAAATACAAATTAGTTATTTTTGTTTATTATAAAACAAAATATGTTTTCAAATCTTAAAAAACGTGATATTATTATATCTAGGGTCATTACTTAAAAAGTACATGGGGTGGAATTATGAATAAACCATATGCATATTATGAACATAAAAAACTAAAAGATTTTAAAGAATTGTTAACTTTGAACCTAGGGGATAAAAAAGACGAAGTAGCCTTTATTTTTAATAATGCTCAAAAAGAAGAAATTAGAAAAACATATAATGACTTCAACAATGATGTAAGAATATTAAGTAATTATTTAAGCAATAATTATAAAAACAAACACATTGCATTAATCGGAGAAAATTCATATAATTACTTAGTATTATTTTTTAGCATTATAATTAGTAAAAATGTGGCAGTATTAATAGATAAAGACTTATCAACAGATAAAATAAAAGAATTGCTTAAAAAAAGTGATTCAAAAATAATTTACTACTCTAAAAATTACTGCGATTTAGAAGCTATAGAAAAAAAATATAAATCATATTATATAGATGATATAGATATATTAATTAAAGATAATAAAGGCTTAGAATTTAAAGACAATAAAGCAAAAGATGAATGTCGTGTAATATTTTTTACATCGGGAACAACTGGTGCAAATAAAGGTGTAATGTTAAGTGAAAAAAATATATTAAGTGACATTTATGGTGCAAGTTGTTTATTTAAGCCAGATGGTTTAGTATTTTCTTGTTTACCTTTTCATCATGCCTTTGGGTTAATTACAAGTGTTTTAAAACCATTCTATTACGGTGTCCCCGTGTTTTTAAATAATAGTTTAAAATATTTAATAAATGAAATAAAAAAATCAAAACCAAACACTATGTTCGTTGTACCTGTGTTTATAGAAAATTTTTATAAACAAATATGGAAAACAGCTCGTCAAACCAAGAAAGCCAGTATTTTAAAAGCCACAATTAAAATGAGTAATAGTTTACTAAAAATAGGCATAGATTTAAGACACATATTATTTAAATCAATATTAGCTAACTTCGGAGGCAATTTGAAATACATTATTTGCGGTGGAGCTTTTCTAGATGCTAAATACGTTAAATGGTTTAGATCAATTGGTATCGAAATATTAAATGGGTATGGAATTACTGAATGCTCTCCGGTTTTAGCAGTTAACAGAAATGAGTATTATAAAGATGGTTCTGTAGGTCAAGTAGTGCGAGGCGCATATATAAAAATTGAAAATAATGAAATATTAGTAAAAGGTGATATTGTAATGCTTGGTTATTATAGAGATGAACAGGCAACAAAAAGTGTTATTAAAAAGGGGTATTTTAATACTGGAGATTTTGGATATTTAGATGAAAATGGTTTTCTTTATATCACTGGAAGAAAGAAGAACTTAATCATACTAAGTAATGGAGAAAATATATCGCCTGAAGTTATAGAAGAAAAGTTATCAAAAGATAAAGGTGTATGTGAAGTAATAGTGTATGCTAAAGACAATAAATTAATAGCAATGATTTATCCGAATGAAGAATATTTTGGAAACACAAGTTACTTTAATGGTTTAATTTACAAGTATAACAGTAAGGTTCCAAAGAATCATCAAATATCAAGTGTAACATTAAGAAATGATGAATTTCCAAAGAACAATAATAGAAAAATAATGAGAAATAAAATAATGGAGGAAGAAAAATGAAAGAAGAAATAATTAAAATAATCGCTGGAGTGGCTGAAGTGCCTGAAGAAAGTATAAATTTAAAAACTAATTTAATAGCTGATTTAGATTTAGAATCATTAGATTTAGTAACATTAGTTTCAGAAATCGAAAATAAATATCAAATAGAAATACCCGATAAAGAAATCAAAAAAATTCAAACTGTGGAAGATATAGTAAATTTCTTAAGTAGTCATGTATAGGTTATATATAAAAGAAAATGCAAACGCCAAAGAACTTTTAAAAGAGAGTTTAAAAAAAGACTATAATATTTCAGATTATGAGATAATATATAATGAATATAATAAACCATATTTAAAAAATGAAAAGATTTATTTTAATATAAGTCATAGTAATGGTACGATAGTCTTAGTCATAAGTGATAAAGAAATCGGGGTAGATGTAGAATATTTTGTCTATAAAGAGAGTGTTGTAAGAAAATATTTTACTAATAATGAACAAAACGAAATACTAAATTCAACGAATAAAGTATATGATTTTACAAGAATTTGGGTTATGAAAGAAGCATTTGTTAAAATGAAAGGTATTGGAATATCATATGGTTTAATAAATGTTGATACAACTAAGATAAAAGAACAAATAGAATTAATAGAAAATGAAAAGTATTTAATAGCAATATGCAAAAGTGAGGAGTAGAAATGAACATACTTTATTGTGGGGATTCAAATATTGTTGATGGATTAATAATATCCATATTATCATTAATAAAACATGAAAGCGGAGATCTAAATATATATGTTTTTAGTATGGATTATGAAGATAAAAAAAGTGTAAGTGAAAAAACAATTAAAAAGTTAGATGAATTAGTAAAAAAAACAAACAAAAATAGTTTTGTTAAATTAATTGACGTAAAAAAATACTTTTTAGAAGAAATTCCATTGAGAAATATTGATACATTGTTTACTCCATATTGCATGCTTAGACTTTATGCTGATTTAGTTCCCAACATGCCAAGTAAAATAATGTATTTAGATAATGATGTCATAGCATATAATTCATTTAAAAGTTTTTATGATTTAGATAATTCTAAATATGAAATCGTGGGAGCCAGAGATTTTTATGGCAAGTATTTTTATAGTAAAAATAAAATTAAAAAAGATTATTTAAATTCAGGTGTATTAATTATGAACCTAGATTTAATAAAAAAAAGTGGTAGCTTTAAGAAGGCTCGCTCTATGTGCCAAACCAGGAAAATGTTACTTCCAGACCAAGCAGCAATTAACAAGTATTGCAAACCAAAATTAATTGTAAAAAGAAAATATAATGAACAACACGCATTAAAAAATGATACAGTATTTCGCCATTTTACAACTACTTTTAAGTTCTTTCCATACTTTAGAACACAAAAAGTGAAACCCTGGAACATAGATAGACTACACGAAATTTTAAAGTGCCATGAATTTGATGATATTTTAACAAGTTATCAACAATTAAAGGAGGAAATAAAGTGAAAAAAACAATCCCCATATTTTATGCTATAGATGATGAATATTCCAAGTTTGTAGCGGTTTCAATTAAATCTCTAATAATGAATGCAAATAAAGATTATAATTATGATATAAATATAATATATGAAAATTTAAGTAAAGAAAATGCTGAAAAATTAAAGAGTTTAGAAACAGAAAATTGCAAAATAATTTTAACTGAAATGAATAAAAATCTAAGTATGATAACAGACAAATTAGGAAATAGACTTAGAGAATATACATTTACACTAACAATATACTTCCGTATTTTTATTCCAGTTATGTTTCCACAATATGATAAATGTATTTATATCGATTCAGATACAGTTATTTCAGGTGATATTTCAGAGTTTTTCAACGAAGAACTTGAAGACAATTATTTAGGATGTATCATAGATAAATCTACGATAGATAATGAAATATTAGCAAATTATTTTGAACAAGTCGTAGGTATACCTAGAGATAAATACATTAATTCTGGTGTACTTCTTATGGGTGCAAAGAAATTGCGAGAATTAAAAATTGATGAGAAATTTTTAGATTTATATACCAAATATGGTTTCGATGTAATAGCACCAGATCAAGATTATATAAATGCCATGTGTTATGGACATATAAAGTACTTAAAAGATGAATATGATGCTATGCCCAATCCAAATAATAAAGAATTAGAAAATCCAATAATAATTCACTACAATTTATTTTTAAAGCCATGGCAATATGATGAAGTTCAATACAAAGATTACTTTTGGAAATATGCTAAACTTACACCATATTATGAAGTAATACTAAAAATAAAAAATAGTTATACAGATGAAGACAAGAATAAGGATTCTAAATGGATGGATTTAATGATTAAAAGAGCATCGTTACTAGTAAATGAAACGAACACTTTAAAAAATGTTTTTGAAAGTGGGAAAGAAACTCGTTTATGATAATCGGTGGAAGTAAAAAAGAAGTTATCAACAATATAAAAACAAATATTGAAAATAATGAACTAAATAAAAAAGTTGAAATCAAAGACCCCAATCTTAGTGAAGAAGAAATAAATAATTGTATAAATAAATTCTATCGAAATAAAAAAAGTTCAATATATTTTATTAAAAATAAGATTGCTAATAAGACAGTAAAAAAGATAGCCAAAGAAATATATCCAAATATTGATATAATTGGTTTAGAGAAACTAGAAAATGTTGATTTAACAAATGGAGCAATAATAACAAGTAATCATTTTAACCCTTTAGACAGCTACAATATTAGAAAAATTGTGGAAGAGAAGTTACATAAAAAACTATATATTGTTGTTCAGGATACAAATTTAGCTATGCCAGGATTTTTAGGTTTTCTTTTTAATAATATTGAAGTAATTCCTTTATCAAAAAGTCCAAATTATATAATTAAAAAGTTTGTTCCTGAATTAAAAAAAATACTTTCTAAAGGAAATATTGTTTTAATTTATCCAGAAGAAGAGATGTGGTTTAATTATAGACTTCCAAGACCATGCAAGCGTGGAGCCTATCAATTTGCTCATGAACTAGATGTTCCAGTTATTTCTTGTTTTGTTAAAATGATTGATACAGATATTACAGACAATTGCGAATTTAATGTTGTAAAATATAGAGTTATAATTAACAAAGTTATTTATCCTGAAGCCAATGAATCTATTAAAAGTGATTCAATTAAAATGGCTGAAGTTGATTATGAAGCAAGAAAAAAAGCATATGAAAATGCCTATAACAAAAAACTAAAATATGAGTTTGATATTAATGATATCGCAGGTTGGAAAGATATTTAATTATCCTTCTTTTTATATATCACATATTCCACATTGGACATTTTGCTTCTCTCAATCATTTTATCTCTTACAATTTTAGCTAATTCGTTACTTTTTTCTTTTTTAGTAAGTGAGTTATCAACATAAAATGGCCCATCAACATAAACTACAATTTTTGGTTTTTTAAATATCTTACTTTTTTTGTAAGTTGTAGTTGCAGAGTATACTTCTTTTCTTTCTTCAATAGCTAATTGAAAAGCGCTATTTTTAAATGGCCTAATTTTTGTATAATATGGCCATACATGAGCTTCAGGATATATAATGATTGGATGTTTATTCCCATAGAATTTTAATGCTTCTCTAAATTTTAACATATCATGAATTCCATCAGGTATAACAATAGCACCTAATAAAGGAAGTAATTTACCTAACACAGGAATTCCTAAGTTGGCTTTATTAACAACATAAAATGGTCTTTTATATCTGGTTATAAACGGGGGAATAAAAGCATCACCAACTTCTTGCGTATGATTAATATATAAATAATAATTGCATTTTCCTTTCAAAACTTTCCTATTTTTAATACTAACATGCAAAAATAATTTTATATAAAAAAAACTTATTAACAAAAATATCCAATAAATTACATAAGACCAGATTGCATAAAAGATATTTTTGTTAATCCATTTATAATTAGTTTTTAAAACATACTCTTGGTTTTTAGATTTAACAACATCGCTATCAAAATCATCATAATAATATATTTTTTTCATAAATACCTCGCCATAATTATAACACGCATTTAAAATATAGACAAACGCACTTTGAAAAAGGTGGACTAGTTCATATAATATAGTGAGGTGAAACATGAATTATTTAACTTATCCACTAAGAATAATGAATATAACTCAAGGTTATGACGATAATTATACACATAAAAGACATTCTGAAGGTAATTTAAAAGATTATCCGATTGATGATGCTTGTGGTTCTGGTAGTAACAGTTACTTTTATTGTCCATGTAATGAATTAATAGTAAAAAAGGTTTATGGTGTAGGACTAAGAGCATCAAATACAATATGGCTTGAAAGTACAACTCCAGTAATAACTCCAACATTTACAGATTATATTACAATAATGGTAGTTCATCCGGAAGACAAAGATTTAAGAAACGTTTACAAAGGTAAAATTTATAAACGTGGTGAAGTAATATTTCCAAAAGGTGCAGATGGTTTTGCAACTGGGCCACACTTTCATATAACTTTAGGTCGAGGTAAAATGTCTGGTTCGGGTTGGGCAAAAAATAATCTAGGTTTATGGATTTTAAAAACAACAGAATATAACATTAAACCAGAACATGGTATGTTCATAGATCCAAATTTTACAACAATAAAAAATAATAGAAACATTAACTTTATTAAGATCATAGATGAAGAAAGCACAGATGATAATATTTATTATACAACAGCTAACTTAAATATTAGATATGGACCAGGTGTTAATTACAAATTTGTAAATCTTTTACATAAAGATACTAAAATTAAGGTAGAAAGTATTAATAATGGTTGGGCTAAATTAAATGATAAGGAATATGTCGCAAGTAATTATATTACAAAATCTAAACCAAAAAATTATTATGAATCTAAAAGCACTACTGCAGCTTTATTAAATGTTAGAAATAAACCAAATGGAAACATTATTTTATATAGAGTTCCTAACAATACTACCGTTAGCGTTATGAAAACAAAAAATAATTGGACACAAATTTATAATAATCGTTGGGTATACAGTAAATATTTAAAGTAACAATTGCCAAATTAGAAAATTTATTATAAAATATAATTGGGTGATATTATGGGACAAGTTTATGATAAAGCGCTAGAATTTAAACGCAAACATCCAGGTGGAGTAGTATGGAATTTAAAGGACCATTGTAATGTTGTAGAAAAACATCTAAATCCTGGAGAATTTGTAACTTTTGCTTTTGCAGGTCAAAAAAACGATAAGTTTTACGACATATTTCAAACATGTGTAGTTGTTTTAACAAACAAAAGAATTTTAATAGGCCAAAAACGTGTTGTTTGGGGATATTTCTTAAGTTCAATTACACCAGATCTATACAATGACTTATTTGTATATCAAGGCCTAATTTGGGGGAAAATTAAAATAGATACAGTTAAAGAAGAAGTAGCAATATCTAATCTTCCAAAAAGTGGACTTGATGAAATAGAAACAAGCATAACAGAAATGATGATGGAAGAAAAACAAAAATATGGTCATGCAGAAGAAAGTAAATAAAAGAAAATTATTAAATCTAATTATATTTTTAGTTGTGATATTTACTATATTCATTTACTTTTTAAATGCAACACATAATTATAATCTAGAATATACTATAAATGACGTTAAAGTAAATGAAAATTATCACAAAAAAGAAAAGTATTATAGTTTTATATTTACATTAGATAATAAAGAATATGAAGTTATATCATTTGATAAATATACTAACAAAAGAAAGTTAGTGGAAGATATAAAAATTACTAAGAATGATAACTATACATGTTTATCATTTAAAGCTAAAAATATAAATTTATATGATGTATGCTCTAATGAAGAAGGGTTTTTCTATCCAAATAATACTAATGAATTTAAAAAAAATGATATATATAAAAATATTCAAATAGATTCGTTAGAAAATCATAAATTTTTGTTATGGAATTACCATGAATTTGTATATTTAAGTCCTAAGAAAAATACAACAATTAGTTTATTCAATAAAGATCTATATAAATTGAATTTAATATATCAAACTAAAGATTACTTATTAGTACCTGATTATAATAATGATTACCAATTTTCTAAAATAAACTTGATAACATTTAAAAATGGCAAAACTAGTGAAATAAAACTAAGATATGATTTATATTTTGATAGTTATTTTCTCGGAGACTATAAAAACAAAGTATATTTATATGATAATAAGAGTGAACTTGAATATTATATAGATTTAAAGAAAAAAGATATTTATAAAACAGAATATAAAGTAAATAATGATGGTAAATGGGAAAAGGTTACTAATCAAAAATTAAAGAACAATAGACTAAGTTTTTACAATACCGAATATTATAATTATACTTTAAAAGATACAAAACTTTATGGAACATTTAAAAAAGACTATTTAGTAACAAATAAAGATGTAAGTAAAATAGTTAAAGTAGATAATTTAGATATATACTACATATCAAAAGATACATTATATTATTTTAATCCATTATATGGAGAAAAACCTTTACTTAAATATAGTGAATGGGAATTTAATAACACAAATATGATTTTTATAGACTAACCAAAATAATAATTAAACATATCTTATACTAGGAGTGATAATATGTTTAATAACTATTTGGTAAAAGATGGAGAAAATATTAAGACATTAGCAAGTAAATTTAATATATCTGTGCAAGACTTAATGCGGTTAAATAATCTATATTTTGATAGTGAATTAAGAGCAGGAATGGAAATAATAGTTCCTAAAAATGAAGATAAATACTTTAATACATATATAATAGAAAGCGGAGACTCGCTATATAAAATAGCAGAAAAATATAATATTAATCCGACATTACTTGCAAGTTTAAATGGCCTTGAAATGGAAGATTATATCTATCCTGGTCAAGAAATACTAATTCCTAAAAATAATTATAGTTATTATATAACTGCAGAAGGAGACACACTAGATACAGTAAGTAAATTATTTAAAATATCAAAGTTAGACTTACTTAATCAAAATGAAACAATATACTTATTAAAAGATCAAGTATTAGTAACAAAAAGATAGAAACAACTTTACAAAAGGTTGTTTTTTTTGATAAAATTATTAAAGAAAAGGGTTGGTTAAAATGATTTTAAAAAAGCCTTATGCATTCTTGATCAAAAACTTTAGAAAAATTCATTTTATTCTAGCTATTTTAAGTGTGTTTATAATTATTAAAACTAATACAGTAGTAGGATTCTTCAAAGAATATGTAGCAAATAACTATAGTGTAATTGTATCAGATGATTTAGTATCATCAACAATTAGTAATTGGTTATATGTTGCTATAATAGTTATGATAATTACTTTAATATCAGTATATGTTCTTTTGAAATTAAAAAAGAAACCCACAAAATTATATTTTTTTACAATACTTTATTATATAATTCTTTTAATTGGAATAATTATAGCATCCGTATTAATAAGTTCTTTAAGTAAAGGTCTGTGGGCAACAGCAAGTGCCAGAACATACCGTGATTTTGCTAACATTATATATTATCCAAGTTATTTCTTTTTAATATTTTTATCTATCAGAGCATTGGGATTTGATGTTAAGAAATTTAATTTTAAAAATGATTTAAAAGAACTAAAGATAACTGAAGAAGACAGTGAAGAAATAGAATTAAGTCTTAATTTTCAAACATATAAAACCAAAAGAAATTTAAGAAGATTTGCTAGAGAGTTAAAATATTACTATTTAGAAAATAAGAAAATAATTTATTTAATCGGGGTAATATTAGTTGTATTTTTAGGTTTTGTAATATATAAAAATACTGAAAAATTAAGATATACATATAAAGAGAATAAAACATTTTCTAATAGTGGAATGACCTATAAAATAATGGATAGCATGATAACTAATATTGATTTAAAAGGTAACATCATAGATGAAAATAAGTATTATATAGTAATTCGTTTTGAAGTTAAAAATACTTCTCGAAATGATTCAAGAATAAATTATAATAACTTTAAACTATATTATAATAAAAATTATGTATACCCATCTCTTAGTAAAGGGAATAATTTCTTAGACTATGGAGATCCTTATATGAATGATGTAATTTCTGTTTCAACTACCAAAACATACATAATGGCATATGAAATAGATAAGAAATATAAAGGTGAAAAATTTGAAGTTGTATTATATCAAGGTGAATCAACAAAAAGTGAATCGTTTTTAGCTAAAACAACCACAGTAAAATTAGATCCAGTGCAATATATTGATGTTAAAAGAGTAAGAAATGCTAAAATAAACGAAACAATATCATTTTCAGGGACATCATTAAAAGAGTCGTCATTAAACATCAAATCTGTACTTATAACAAATAGATATGAATATCAATATGAATGTGGATATAAAACTGATAAATATAAATGTATGGATGTTGTAGTAGCTGGAGCATCATATCAAAATAAGTCCACATTAATTGTTATGGATTATGATTTAATTTTAGATAAGACAACATCTTCATATCAAAATATAAATGATGCTAATGCCTTTGCATCAAACTTTTTGGAAGTAGAATATATATTAGATGGTAACACTAAAAAAGCAAATGTAAAATATGCAAACCCATCACGAGAAATAAATAAATTAATACTAGAAACAACTAGTGAAATAAATGAAGCAAGTGAAATTAATTTATTAGTTACTATTAGAAATAGAGAATATACAATTAAATTAAAGTAGGATGTGATAATAATGCATGTAAAAAATAATTATAATGAGTGTATAACTAATTTAGCTTGTTCAATAAGAAAATATTTTGAATTAGATTGTCAACACAATACTTTAAGTTATGTAGATAAATTATTAGAAAAAAAACAACCAAAAAATGTTGTAGTTATATTATTTGATGGAATGGGATCAAGAATACTTGATAGAGTATTAGATAAAGAAGATTTCTTTATCAAAAATAGGAAAAAAGAGATAACCACAGTATTCCCAGCAACAACAACTGCTGCAACATATTCAGTCATGACTGGTTTAAATCCGGTTGAGCATGGTTATCTAGGATGGTATTCTTATGTTGAACCATTAGATAAAATAATAATGTTATTCAGAGGTATAGAAAAAGATAGTCAAAAAGTAAATAAAGAATATGATGAAATAAGAAATAAATTGTTGATAAATAGAACTATTACTGATGAAATAAATGAAATAGGAAAATACAAAAGTAAAATTTTATTCCCATTTGGTGATAGTCCATATAAAGATTTAGATAACATGTTAGAAATAATAAAAAAAGAATGTCAAAAAGATGGTAAGAAATATATTTATGCATATGATAGTGAACCAGATAGTACAATGCATGATTTTGGCCCAGATAGTAATGAAGCAAATAAATTAATTAAAGAACGAAATAAAAAAGTTAAAGAATTATGCCAAGACTTAGAAGATACCATTGTTTTTGTAATAGCAGACCATGGACATATAAAAGTTAATAACTTATTTTTAAATGATTATCCATCTTTAAAAATAATGTTAGAAAGAAATACATCCATAGAACAACGCGCGATATCGTTTAAAGTAAAAGGTGGAATGCATAAAAGCTTTGAAGAAGAGTTTAATAAATTACTTGGAAATTATTTTACTTTATATAAAAAAGATGAAATAATCAAAAGCAAACTATTCGGTGA
>UQVR01000024.1 GCA_900544625.1 uncultured Mycoplasmatota bacterium | reverse complement strand
CTTAAACGACAAAAAAATCAATCATTTCTGATTGATTTAATCATTAACATCGCTTTGGTGCGACGATTTTTGCTTCTGGAGCAGGTGATGAGAATCGAACTCACGTCAGGAGCTTGGAAGGCTCTTATTCTACCATTAAACTACACCTGCATTTCGCAATTACTTTTTTAGTATAGCAAACTTTTTTTAATAATTCAAGCCTTCCTAGGTAAAAAAATATAAAAAATGCACATTTTTAACACGAAAATCCTTTTTTAAGAGTGTTTTCGTGTTAAAATAACTAATTTTGTTTGTTCAATACCTCTTTGATATTTACTTTGTTTAGTTAATTCTAAATTAAATCTTTCTTGAATTAATTTATCTATTTCAATTAAAATATTTGGATTTGGTCCCTCTTTTAATTCGATTTCTAGCATATGTTCTTGTTTTTGGTTGTCATAAATTATAGTGTCAAAAGCTACCACTACACAACTGTTATCTTTAGTTAAGGTTATTTCTTGTCTTTGATTATTTATTTTTAAAACTGGAAAAGGACAAAGACTGTTTAAATCATATTGTAAATCATTAAATCTATTCATTAATTCTGTATATAAATTTTCTGTTAGTGTTTTTTCAATTTCTATACGTTTAGTATAAACATCATTATTATCTAGTGGATATTTAAATGTTCCTTTAATTGGTCCTTTTTTTGTTTTTCGGATTCTTAATGATCCGCCATTTTTTAATAAATCTTTGTTTGGGGTATCAAAGTAATAATCTTCATTAATTACAAATTTGATACTGGTAGCATTAAAGCCATTTGATCTTAAATATAAAATTAAATCAGATAAATCAAAATTGCTTTTTACTAAATATTTTAATTCTATTTCTGTTGGTTCATTCATTTTGTAGTTACTCCTTCTTTTAATAGTAATTGTTCTATTTCTTTCCAATTATTAACTCTTTTTATTCCTTGTTTTTTTAAATTTTTTTCACTAATTTTTTTGTTATGAAATGCTGTAAATAATATTTTGGTTTTAGCACCATTTAAATTATCTAATCTATCATCGATTTTGATATCGCAATTTAATACGGATTTATTTCCTAAAAAAATAAAGTTATGAGGGTTTATAAATGGCAATGTTTTTCTTAAAAAATCATATTTTTGAGGTAGTAAAAAAGATGTTTCATCTAATATTTCAGGTATAATGTAAGAGGTGCCAATAAATATTTCATATTCTTTACTTAGTTTTTCTAAAACTTCATATACATCTTCTATTAAATAACAATAATCGTACATGTTATAATTTTGAAACCATTTAAAAAACTTATCTTTGTCTGGAATGATATTTTGCATATAAAATTCATCAAAATCATTTTCGGTATAATTAGTATTTAAATATTTGTTGATAAGGTGTAAGAATCCTCCAGTTGTAATACAATCATCCATATCTACCATTATTCGTTTTTTCATTTAGTCCTCCATATAAAATACATATTTTATTTTAACATAAAATATGTATTTTGTCTTAAAAATTAAACATTATCCATTCTGGTTTGAATATGAGAAGAACTCCCATTAAAATCATTATGAGTCCTCCGATTAAGTGAACATATTTATTATATTTAGTACTAATTCCTTTTGTTTCAAATGCTTTTATTGATAAAAATAATACTATAATATCATCTATTAAGTAAAATAGGATATAGATTAATAGATATGTAACTTTAAGAAAACTATGAATGTTATTTATAGATAATAATTCTAAGAATATTGTAGGAAATCCAAGTGAACATGCCATTTCAACTAAACTAACCGATGTTGCTAAGATAATTGTACCCCCGAACATTAATAGAGTGTTTTTGTTATTTAAAATATTGTTGATTTTAGTAATTATTGTTTTTCTTTTTTCTTTTTTTACTACATGACATCCAGTTTGTTTTCTGGTTTTTAAATATGTATAAAGATTATATATTCCTAGAATAATAGCTAAAATGGCAATTATATTTCTTATATAGGAAATGGTAGTTAAGTCCAATATGAAACCTATTCCAAGCATAGATAGAAAATAAATTATACCAGAGGTTATAATGAACGTTAAACAAACTATTAACATTTTCTTCTTATCTTTAATTGATATACACATGTTAATTAAAAGTAGTAAAATCCACATGGCACATGGATTAAATCCATCAATAAAACCTAATATTATCGCAATTAAAATAATACTAGCATTTTTAGCTTCAATTTTACCTAATATTGGTATTGTATATGTATTGTTTGTTTTAGTATTTTCATCTAGGTATGATTCTATAGTATTTTCTATTCTTTCATTTAATGATTCATCATAGCCTAAAAAAGTTTTAGAACCTATAATAGTAAAGGGAACTCCTTGACTATTTTCTTTTAATTCTTTTTTTAAACTTTTCATTATTTCGTTGTTTGTTTTATTTTCTGTAACTTCATAGGTATAAATATTTATTTTATCTTGATATTTTTCTTTTAAAGTTTCAAAATATTTTTCTTCTTTTTGACAATGAGGGCATATTTTACTGTAAAATAAGTATATATTTACTTTTTCATCATTTTTAATATTATAGTATTTTCCAACATAATCGTTATAGTCTTTAGATAAGGCTAGGGTAGATGTAGGAATAATTAATAATAAAAACAAAACAAATTTAATTATTTTTTTCATGAAAGACTCCTTAAAACATCAAGGATTTCCTTCTTTGTTTTTTCTCCCTCGATTCTAATTATTTCTTGATTATCCTTTTTTATTATAACTACGGGTACAATATCTTTTATGTTATATTTTTCTATTTCTTCTTCATCCAAGTCATAATCGTAGTCTATATATTCATTATTTGGAAATTCTTTTTCAATTTCTTTCCATATTCCTTTTGATATTAAACATCCTGAGCACCATGTGGCATTTATTCTAATTATTTTCATTTATTACCTCCGTAAGTTCTTTTAAAAAAATGTCAATTTCTTCTTTAGTTGTTAAATGTGATAAGCTAACTCTAATAGAATTTTTAGCTAAATTTAAATCTTTTGTAACTGCTAGAACTGATTTTGATGGTGCATTTTTGCTTGAACATGCAGTTTTAGTTGAAACATATATTTTTTTATCACTTAATTTTTTTACAATTTCATCAGCGTTATTTAAACTAAAATTTACTATATTAGGTATTGAATTAGTTGGTGTATTAATATGTATTTTCTTTATTTCTTTTAATTTGTTGATAAGTTCATTTTTTAAATTGGATATATATTTTATATTATCATCTAATTTTTTTGTTGCCTCTTGTAGAGCAGTGCTTGTTGCTATGATGCTTGCTGTAACTGGAGTTCCTCCACGATATATTGTTGTTGATTTTCCACCATGTATTAATGGAGTGATTTTTATATCATTAAAGTTAATGAGAACACCTATGCCATTTAAGCCGTAAAATTTATGTGGGGCAAAAGTTAAAAAGTCTACTCCATCATAACTTATATCTATTTTACCAATGGCTCCGGTTGCATCCGTGTGAAAATAAGCATTTGGATAATCTTTTAAAATTTTTGCAATTTCTTGGATTGGCTCAATTGTTCCTAGTTCTGGATCAACTGTGGAAACACTTACTAGTATTGTATCTTTTCTTAAAGCTTTTTTTAATGAATCAATGTCGATTTCTCCGTTTGATAATAATGGTATAACAGTAATTTCATAACCATTTGAGGCTAGGTAATTACATGGAGCAATAATTGATGAATGTTCTATAGCTGATATAATAATATGTTTTCCTTTATTTTTATATCTGTCAGCAATACCTTTGATTATTAAGTTGTTTGATTCGCTCGAACCGCTTGTATATATAATATTTTCTTTTTTTGTATGGAAATAATCTGCAATTATTTGACTAGATTCATCTATTTTTCTTTTGGCTTCGTTACCATTTTTATGTAAACTATTTGGATTACCAAAATAAGTTAAAGTAGCATCATTAAATACTTTAAGCACCTTGGGGTTTACTGGTGTGTTAGCTGCATAATCTAAATAAATCATAAAAAATCCTCCGTTCATTATAAATTATAATTTCGAGAGGATTATTTGTAAATCAACTTTAGGTTGATATTATTGATTGTGTTCTTTTTTCCAATTTTCAACTTCTTCAGCATCATCTAAGTGAATTTTTGTATGACCAATTATTTGGTAATCTTCATGGCCCTTTCCTAATATAAGTAGGATATCTTCGGGTTTTAACATTTCAATGCCTTTTTTGATTGCTGTTTTTCTGTCAAGCTCAACTTCGTAGTTTGTTGATTTAACTCCTTTTAAAATATCTTCCATAATTTTGGCAGGATCTTCAGTACGAGGGTTATCACTTGTAAGGATGGTGTAGTCGCTTAGCTTTGTAGCAATGCCACCCATAATTGGACGTTTTATTGGGTCTCTATCTCCTCCACAACCAACAATTGTTATAACTTTTCCTTTTTTTAATTCATTATAAGCTGTTATAACTTTTTCTACAGCATCAGGAGTGTGTGCATAATCAATGACAGCATAACCACCATTTACTTTGTGTGTTTCACATCTTCCTTTTGGTGCTTTAATTTCTTTTGTTTTGTCAATTATATCTTCAATTTTATATCCACATTCATGTAAAATTGCAAGTGAAGTCATGTAATTATAGACATTGAATTTACTAGTTAAATTTGTAGTTACGTTGTAAGTCTCGTTTTTATATGTAAACTTAATTTTCGTTTCGGCAGGATTTATTTCTGTTTTTAGAATATTGTAATCATTTTCAGTATTGTTATATCCTAGTTTTATACCAGAACCAAATTTGTTTACGAAAGCTTTACTAGCATTATCATCATTATTTACAATTAACTTTCCAGATTCATTCATATAGTCAAATATTTTTAATTTAGCATTTAGATAATTTTCCATTGTTTTATGATAATCTAAATGATCTTCGGTAAGGTTTGTAAATGCTGCGATATCTATGTGTAATCCGTAGATTCTTTCAAAAGACAGCGCATGAGAACTTACTTCCATAACTACAGTTTTACAACCAATTTCAAGTGCGTGCAACAATAATGAATAAATTGTTAATGTATCTGGTGTTGTATTTTCTGTTTCAATTTCGTCATTTGGTGCTTTAAAACCAATTGTTCCAATGTAAGCAGTTTTTTCTTTAAACAAATTTAATAGTTGGTATGTTAAGTATGCTGTAGTCGTTTTACCGTTTGTACCAGTTAAACCAATTATTTTTAATTTGTTAATTTCATCAGCATATTCATTTTTTAATTGTTCTTTTAAATATTCTTCGGTATTAGGTACAACTTCTAGTGGTATACCATAATCCACAATATGTTCTGCGATTACTTTAGACGCTCCGTTTTTTATAGCATCTTGGATGTAGTCATGTCCATCAACGGTATGTCCTTTTATAGCGACAAAAATTTGTCCTGGTTTTATTTTTCTTGAATCTGTTTCATATTTCAAAATAATCATCTCCTTGTAATAAGTCTATTATAACATATTTTATAATTTTACAAAAGTTTATACTTTATAGTAAATAAATTGCATTATTGAATTAACTTAATTTTTTAATAAATGTATGAAGATTAATCACGCAAAATAAAAAGGACCATTCGATATCGAATTTCTACTTAAGTTGTTTAGATTGATATTTGGCAGATGTTTATTTTAAATGAAATAATTATTTAAACTATTGATGCATATTCTGTTAAGCATTTTTAATTATTTCATATGTATCAATCCTTAAAGTCAAAGATTCTTGAAAGCAAAGATAGACATCCTAAACCAAATATTTTATATTATTTTTCTATAACGGATACCTGCAAACAATTCAAGTTAAACTGATTGTATTGGTGGTAAAATAAAACGGGGATTTTGTAATTGAAATTTGAAAGAAAATTGTTATATAAATTATATTTAAAAAGTTTGTTTGGGCAAAATGAAATTTGTTGAATGTTTATTTAATTTTCTTGATAAATCTATGGCTAGTTGATATAATTATATTGGATGTGATAATATGAAAAAAATTATATTAACAGGTGATAGACCAACTGGAAGACTTCATATAGGCCATTTTGTTGGTTCCCTTAGAAATAGAGTAGCTTTACAAAATAGTGGAGAATTTGATGAAGTCTATATTATGATTGCTGATGCTCAAGCTTTAACTGATAATTTTGATAATCCAAGTAAAGTTAGAAATAATGTTATTGAAGTAGCACTGGATTATTTGTCTGTGGGAATTGATCCAAGTAAAACAAATATTTTTATACAATCAGAAATAAGTGAGTTAACAGAATTAACATTTTATTATATGAATTTAGTAACTTTAAGCAGATTACAAAGAAACCCTACGGTTAAAAATGAAATTAAGTTGCGTGGTTTTGAAACAAGCATTCCAGTTGGATTTTTAAATTATCCGATTAGTCAAGCTGCTGATATAACAGCATTTGAAGCAACATGTGTTCCCGTTGGAGATGATCAATTACCAATGATTGAACAAGCAAGAGAAATAGTAAGATCATTTAATAATATTTATGGAGAGACTTTGGTAATGCCTGAGGTATATTTACCCAAAACAGAAAACGAAAGAAGACTTCCGGGTATTGATGGAAAAGCTAAAATGAGTAAGTCATTAGGTAATACAATTTATTTGGCGGATACTCCAGAAGAAGTAAAAAGAAAAGTAATGAGTATGTATACTGATCCAAATCATATAAGAGTTGATGATCCAGGTAGTATAGAGGGAAATGTTGTATTTACTTATTTAGATGTATTTGCAAAAGATGAACATTTTAGTAAATATCTACCCGAATATAAAAATTTGGATGAATTAAAAAAGAAATATCAAGCTGGTGGTCTTGGAGATGTAGTAATTAAGAAATTCTTAAATAATATACTACAAGAAGTATTAGAACCAATCAGAGAAAAAAGAAAATATTATGAAAATCATTTAGATGAAGTTGTAAAAATACTTGAAAAAGGTACAGAAGAAGCAAGAAAAAGAGCAAGTAGAACACTTGAAAAGGTTAAAAGTTCTATGAAAATTAATTATTTTAAGAACGATGATTTCTTAAATGAAGCGATTGATAAATACAAATAATAAATAAAGAAGGGTTGTTATGACTAAATTAGATACATGTTTTATTCCGGATTTAACAAAATCAAAAACTAAAGAACAAGCAGTTTTTCGTGGAACTAATTATAGAATTAGTGTTTTAAGTGAACGTTTAATTAGAATGGAATATAGTGTAGATGGACATTTTTCTGATAATTTAACCACATTAGTTTCTAATAGAAATTTTAGAGTTCCTACTTTTAAAGTTCAACAAGATGAAAAATACATTTCTATAACAACTAATTATTTTTCATTTCAATATTTAAAAAATAAACCTTTCTTGGGACCTAAGTTTGCTCCAGATAATAACTTGCGAGTAACACTTAATAATACTGATAAAATTTGGTTTTATGGACAGGCTGAAGCTAGAAATTTCAAGGGTGGAGCAGTAAGTCTAGATAATTATAAAGGAAAAGTAAATTTAGATAAAGGACTTTATTCTACAGATGGTTTTGTATTACTTGATGACTCAAATAACATGGAAATAGATGTTGATGGTTTTTTAGTACAACCTAATCCTAATAAAGTTGATTTATATTTATTTATGTATAAAAGAGATTTTGGTTTGTGTTTAAAAGATTATTTCACTTTAACAGGTTATCCGCCATTAATACCAAAATATGCTTTAGGTTTATGGTGGAATAGAGAAAGAATATATAGTTTTGAAGATACAAAAACTTTGGCTAAATTGTTTAAAAGAAACGGAATACCTCTATCAGTATTATTATTAAGTGAATTTTGGCATATTAAAGATAAGAATAATTATAATTTGTATCGAACGGGTTTTAGTTTTAATAAAGAATTATTTCCTAATCCTAGTGAATTTATAAATGCAATGCATAATATAGGTGTTAGAGTAGGTCTTAATATTGATCCAGTTGAAGGGGTAAGGAAGGAAGAAGATAAATATTTGAGTTTTGCTAATGCTTTTAATGTTACTGATGGAAGTGTTATACCTTTTAATGCCTTGGATAAAACTTTTATGGAAAATTTTGTTAAAAATGTGATTGATGTTTTATTGGATTTGAATATAGATGTTTTTTGGTTAGATTATAAAAAAGATATGTTGGGATTAAATGCATTAAATTACTATTTTAATAAAGATATAAATAAGGTTAAAAACAGTAGACCGTTGGTTTTAACTAGAAGTCCTTTGGTTGCACCGCATAGGGTGGGAATATTATATTCTGGAGAAACATATGTTTCTTGGGATACTTTAAAGTTTTTACCTTTTTATAATAGTATGGCAGCTAATAAGGGAATCACTTGGTGGAGTCATGATGTTGGTGGTTATAAAGGTGGAATTGAAGATCCTGAGTTATATTTAAGATATGTACAATTTTCATGCTTTAATCCAATATTTAGATTTAGTGCTGAAAGAGGAGTTTATTATAAAAGAGAACCTTGGGCGTGGGATATTGAAACTTATACTATAGCTCGGGAATATGCATTACTTCGTCAAAAGTTAATTCCGTATTTATATACGGAAGCTTGTAATTATAGTAAGTTAGGTAAACCTTTAATTCAACCTATTTATTATGGTAACCCTGAAATATACGATGAACCAGATTATAGAAATGAATATTATTTTGGTAAAGAGTTGTTTATAGCTCCGATTACTAAAAAAAGTGATACTATAATGAATAGATCTATTGAAAGAATTTACTTACCTCAAGGAACATGGTATGATTTTAAATCTGGCAAAAAATTTATCGGAGATAAGAGATATGTAGCATTTTATAAATATGATGAGTATCCTGTATTTGCAAAAGCAGGAAGTATTGTGCCTATGACAGTTTTAGATGAAGATATTAATGATTTAAGCTCACCGAAAAAAATGGAAATCAATATATTTCCTGGAGAAAGCAATTCATATAATCTATATGAAGATGATGGAATTACTAAAATGTATGAAGAAGGTTTTTATATGGTGACTTCGATTAATTTTAATTATATGCCAAATAATTATTCAGTGTCTATAAAACCTATTGATGGAAAAACAACTGTAATTCCAAGTAAAAGGGATTATAAAATTAATTTTAGAAATACTAAAGTGCCAGAATTAATAGAAGTTTATGTTAATAAAGATAAATTAAGTGATAATATAAAAACTTATGAAGAAGATAATAATTTTATTGTTGAGGTTATGAATGTAGATACTACGAAGGAATTAATAATTAACTGTAGAGGTAAGGATATTGAAATAAATGCTGTTAGAATAATAAATGAAGATATTAATTCTATTATTACTGATTTACCAATTGAAACTGTAACTAAGGAAAAAATAGCAAGTATAATATTTAGTGATTTAGAAATTAAGAAAAAAAGAATTCAAATCAAAAAAATAAGAGAATTAGATAAAAGATTTATAAGAATGTTTATAAAATTACTTGAATATGTAGCAGAAATTTAATATAATGTATATATGCAGATGAAAAAAGAGTAGTAAATTTTCTTGCTTTTAAAGAGAGTTAGTGGTTGATGGAAACTAATAAAGTAAAAAATTGAACTTGCTTTTGGATGTAAATGGGGTAATTTCCGTATCAATTAATAAGAAACAATTAAGGTGGTACCACGGGGAAACTCGTCCTTTGGGTATGACCTTTTTATTTTGGAGGGATTTATGGAACAGTTAAGTGAAACTTTAATTTGGGGATTGTTTGTTTTTGTAGCAGTATTCCTCGTTAATTTCTTGTGGATTTTTAAAAGGGGTTACGAAAATATAAAGAAACAAAAAACGAAAAAGAAAAATAAAAAATTAGAAGATTTTGTAGGATTATCTTATTTAATTCCTAGATTTAAATTGGATATCAATAAAATGAATTTAAATTATGTATTCTTTATGGTGTCTTTAATTGATGCATTTATAATTTCATTTGTATTTATGGTGGTTACTATTATACCTTGGAATTTAGGATTTAGTATGTTATTGGGGTTTATATTATTATTTGGACTTATTTATGCATTATATGAGATATTTGGAAGAATTTTAATTAAGAAAGGTTGGAATAAAAATGAATCATAATGAAATAGAAAAAAAATGGCAAAAATATTGGGAAGAAAAAGGGTGTTTTAAAGCAATAACTGGTAGTGATAAGAAACCTTATTATATATTAGTTGAGTTCCCTTATCCGTCTGGAAATGGTTTACATGTTGGACATGTAAGAGGTTATACTGCTCAAGATGCTATTGCAAGGATGAAGAGAATGCAAGGATATAATGTTTTATATCCAATGGGGTGGGATGCTTTTGGTGCACCTGCTGAACAATATGCAATAAAAAATCATATACATCCTAAAGAAGCTGTTAAAAAAAATATTCAAAATTTTAAAAGACAAATGATGGATTTAGGATTTTCATTTGATTGGGATAGAGAATTTAGTACAACAGATCCTGAATATTATAAATGGACTCAATGGCAATTCTTACAATTTTATAAACATGGAATGGCTTATAAGGATACTGTTCCAGTAAATTGGTGTCCAACTTGTAAAAGTGTTTTATCGAATGAAGATGCTGCAGGTGGTGTATGTGAGCGATGTGGTACTCAAGTAGTTCAAAAAGAAAAGAGTCAATGGATGCTTAGAATGAGTGATTATTCTGAAGATTTACTTGAGGGACTTAAAGATACTAATTTTGCAGAAAAAGTTAAGTTAGGACAAATAAATTGGATTGGTAAATCTATCGGAGCAAATGTAAACTTTAAAATCAAAGATACTGATAAATCATTTACAGTGTTTACAACAAGATGTGATACATTATTCGGAGCAACTTATTGTGTTATGGCTCCGGAACATGAATTAGTGGGTGCAATTACTACGGATGAACAAAAAGATGATGTAAACAAATATATAAATGCTTGTAAATTAAAAAATGATATGGAAAGAACTGAACTTAATAAGGATAAAACTGGTGTTTTCACTGGTGCTTATGCAATAAATCCTGTTAATGGTCGTGAAATTCCTATTTGGATAAGTGATTATGTCTTAGTATCTTATGGTACTGGCGCTATTATGGCTGTACCTGCCCATGATACAAGAGACTTTGAATTTGCAACTAAATTTGGTTTAGAAATTATTCCTGTATTACAAGGACCGACTGAGGAACTTCCTTATGTTGGTGATGGGGTTCATATTAATTCTGAATTTTTAAATGGTCTTGGTAAAGAAGATGCCATAAGTAAAATGATAAAATGGCTTGAAGAAAATAAATGTGGTGAAGCACAAGTTAATTACAAAATGAGAGATTGGATTTTTTCAAGACAAAGATTCTGGGGAGAACCTATCCCTATGGTATATTGTAATAATTGTGGTTGGGTTCCTTTAAATGAAGAAGATTTACCTTTAGTTTTGCCAGATGTTGCTGAATATGAACCAACTGATGATGGTGAAAGCCCTCTTGCTAAAATAACGGATTGGGTTAACACTACTTGTCCAAAATGTGAAGGTCATGCTCGTCGTGAAACTGATACAATGCCTAACTGGGCTGGATCTAGTTGGTATTTCTTAAGATTTATGGATGCTCACAATGATCATGAGTTTGCAAGTATGGATGCAATGAAATACTGGAATAGAGTTGATTGGTATAATGGTGGTATGGAACATACAGCAAGGCACTTACTTTATGCAAGATTTTGGGTACAATTTTTATATAATATAGGTCTTGTTCCTCATAAAGAAATGATTTGGACTAGAGTAAGCCATGGTATGGTATTAGGTTCAAATAATGAAAAAATGAGTAAGAGTAAAGGAAATGTTATTAATCCAGATGATATAGTTAATGAATATGGTGCAGACACCTTAAGAGTTTATGAAATGTTTATGGGTGATTATGAACAATCTGCTCCGTGGAGTACTGACTCATTAAAAGGATGTAAGAGATTTATTGATAGAATTATTCGTTTAAAAGATAAGGTAGTAGAAGGTAATAAATATTCTGAAAAATTAGAAACCATTATACATCAAAGTATTAAAAAAGTTACTTATGATTTAAGTCATATTGCTTATAACACTGCAGTTTCAACATTAATGATATTACTTAATAAATATGAAGAGTGTGAACATATTACTAAAAAAGATTATACGTTATTATTAACATTACTTAATCCAATGGCGCCACATATTACGGAAGAATTAAATGAATCTCTAGGACAAAGTCCAATTTGCGAAGGTACTTGGCCAGAATATGATGAAGCTAAAACTATTTTAAATGAAAAAGAAATAGGTGTTCAAGTTAATGGTAAGTTACGAGGTTCAATTGTAGTTAATGTAGATGATTCTGAAGATGTTATAAAAGATAAGGCATTAAATAATGATAATGTAAAAAGACATATTGAAGGATTAGAAATTGTTAAAGTAATTGTTATAAAAGGAAGAATTGTTAATATTGTTGTTAAATAACAATTCTTTTTTTTGGTAGTATGGCATAATTTTTAAAAATAAATACAATAATAGACAAAATATTTAAGTTTATTGTTGTAAAATATAATTGGTGGGATATATGAAAGTTAAAGTATTTGATGAAGGACATGAAAAAGATTTAGAAAGTGCTGTAAATGGCTTTCTAAATTCCGGAGATTTTGATATAATAGATATCAAGTATCAAGTGGCAATTGCGGTATGTGGAGAAGAACAGTTATATTGTTTTAGTGCAATGATTATATATAATTAAAGCATATACATATTGCCTGATGTGTCAATGTTATCATCTAAAAATGTTGTGTTTAGGCTTTCAAGTTTGTTTATTCTAGCATTTAAACGATTGATTTGACGCTCAATTTTGGCAAGTCTGTTTTCTATTGAATCAGAATTGTCTACATAGGGCATACCAATATTAGGTTGTGCTTGATAAGGATTATAATTAGCATTAGCGTAAGGCATTGCTTGAGGTATGGCACCTTGTGCTTGAAAATTTGAATAATTCATATTTGATTCAGTAAAAAATGAGTTTCTATTTTTTCTCATGAGTAGCCTCCTTACAAATAGTATATGTAAATTAGAAAGAAGTTGATAATATGAGAATGAGAAATCCTAAAGATAAAGATGAAGTTTTAAATGGTTGTGATTATTATTATGAAGGAAGTTTTGAGAATAATAATCCTGTATGTTTAGAAATAGGAATGGGAAAAGGACAATTTATTTTGAATATGGCTTTAAATAACCCAAATGTTAATTATATTGGAGTAGAGAAATATAGTAGTGTTGCAAGTATTGCTATAAAAAAAATAAATGAATACAAACCTAGTAATCTAAAAGTTTTAATCGGGGATATTGCAAGTATTGAAGATTTGTTGGATAAGAAGATTGATACAATATATCTTAATTTTTCTGATCCATGGCCTAAAGATAGACATGCTAAAAGAAGACTTACATCAATCAATTATTTACAAATTTATGATCAATTATTTAAAGATAAACCTCACATAATACAAAAGACTGATAACGATTTATTATTTCAATTTAGTTTAGAGGAATATAAAAAATATGGATATCATATAAATAATATAAGTTATGATCTGCATAGTGAAAACATACCAAATATAATGACTGAGTATGAAGAAAAATTTAGTAATATGGGAATTAAAATTAAATATGTTGATGTAAGTAAATAATTATTTTCAAATAAAAAAGTTATATCCATGTAGAGAAGATGGGTTTTAGGATATAACTCATTGTTACCTGTTATTATGGAGGTAGTTTATAGACTGACAGTAAAAACTCAGGTAACAATGAGTTATTATACATACAAAATAATATAATGCAAGTGTTTCGACATTGCTCGACAAAAGTTTTAAAAAAAATGTAAAAATTCAATTTTAGTTTTTCAATTTAGATATTTGTAAAGTTATCAATTATTTACAAGTTATAAGTAAATGTTTGACAAAAACTTTTACTTTATTACTTTTGTTTTTTTTGATATAATTATAGAAGAGGTTAAATATGAAAAAAATAGTTATTATTATTAGCATGTTATTTTTAATAACTGGCTGTACTAATATAAATAAATTAAAATATAGTGATATTGTAAATAATATTTCTACGAGTTCTCCCAAAAATAATATATATAGAACTGGATATAGTTATTATTTACCTAGAGGTATGCAAGTAAGTGATAGTACTATGTATAATGAAGTAATTGAAGATGCTAATAGTAAATATTACTTATATGTTGATGTAGTAAGTTATGAGAAAAAAATCGAAAAAGATTATCATATAAATGATAAGGCAATTTATTCTAGCAAGATAAGTTTTGAAGATAAATTTGGATATGTTGAAATAAATTTATTAAAAAATAATAAATATTTAGTTGAAATTATGTATAATTATGCTAAAATAGAAGTGATAGTAGATAAAAGATATTGTAATGAGGCAATGTTATCTATTATAAACATATTAAAAAGTGTTGAGTATAATGATAGTATAATTGCAAATTTAATGGGTGATGATATACTTAATTTTAGTGAAGAAGAATTTAATATATTTAACACAAAGGGTAGTGAAAGTAATTATTTGACTATTGATAATAATTATAAGGAAGAAGAAGAAAAAATTCCAGACCCAGATTTAATTAATTAGGAAGGTGGACTATTATGGGATTATTAAACAAAATTAAAGGAATACTGTTTGAAGAGGTAGAAGAGGATGAAGTTGTAAGTACTCCTAAAAGTGAAGAAAAGAAGCCAATTGCAGAGAAAATAGAACCGCAAAGAAAGGTTGAAGAACCTGTTGAAAAAAGTGTTCCAAAAGTAACTGCTCCAGTTAAGGAAACAAAAACTGAAAATTTAAATGAAAGGGATTTATTTAAATCAGATAATATTTCACCATTCTTTGATTTCGATGAAGAAGAATTTTCAAATATGAGTAGAGTTCAAAAGCCTAAAACTACTAATGTAATGGAATACGAAAGAAAGAAGAGAGTAGAAAAAAGGTATGATATGGGAAATTTTTCAAAAATTGAAAGAACGGAAGTAGTAGAAAAAAAGAAATTTAAACCATCTCCGATTATTTCTCCAGTGTATGGTATATTAAATGAAGATTATAAACCTGAAGATATAAAAAGTAAAACAGATAATGTAGTTAATACGGGATTAGATTTTAATAGTGTTAGAAAAAAAGCTTTTGGAGAAGAAACACTTGGTGAACCTGAGGCGACTTATTATGAAGAAAGTGTTACAGTTAAAGTTAAAGAAAATGAAGAAGAAAAACAACAAAAAGTAAAAACGATTGATGAATTATTAGAAGATACATCAGATGTAACAATCGATGTTGATGAAAAAAATAGTGTTGAAGATAAAAATAATAAAGAAGCAACAGATGAAGTGGCAGATTATGAACGCATTGATAAAGACTTAGAAGAAGTAACAGCAAAATGTGATGTAAATAAAACAGAAATGAGAAAAGTTGAAGATGATGATACTTTAGAAAATGATCTGTTTGATTTAATAGATTCAATGTATGATAATAGAGAGGAAGGTGATATCTAGTGGATTTTTGGTTACACTTCTTGCCAATAGTTATTTATTTACTTTTAATTGCTCTTTTAACTATAGGAATAATTTTGGGAATTAAGACTATAATAACTATGAATAAGTTAGAAAAAGTAGTGGATAATGTAAATGAAAAGGTTGAATCATTAAATTCAATATTTAGTATAATTGATTTTACAACCGATAAGATTGCATCTTTTACAGATAAGGTTGTAGAAGTGGCTGGTAATTTATTTAGTAAAGTATTATTTAGAAAAAAAAGAAAGGGTGAAAGTGAGGAATAGTATGAAAAAAAATGGATTAGGAAAATTTCTTTGTGGAGCAGCAGTTGGAGCAGGTTTAGGTTTATTATTTGCACCTAAAACTGGAAAGGAAACAAGAGCAGATTTAAAGAAAAAGTTTGATGAAGTATTAGAACAAGTTAAATCTATTAAAGCTGAAGATGTAAAAGAAAGTATTGTAAAAAAAGTTAATGAACTTCAAAAAGAATTAAAAGATCTTGATAAAGAAAAAGCTTTGAAGATTGCTAAACAAAAAGCAACTAAGATTCAAAAAAAAGCTGATGAATTATATAAATTAGCTGTTGAAAAGGGAACACCTGTTATTGAAAAAAGTGTTTCAGAATTAAAACAAGCTACTGCTGATGTTTTAAAGAAAATTGTTGCAAAACTTGAAACAGAAAATAAATAAAAAAAAATAAACTTCCAAATCGGAAGTTTATTTTTTTTTATATTGTAATTTCAACCGCACCATTTAATATAATTTTAACAGA
>UQVR01000023.1 GCA_900544625.1 uncultured Mycoplasmatota bacterium | reverse complement strand
AAAGATTTTGAATGTTCTTGTGGTAAATATAAAAGATTAAGATATAAAAATATCGTATGTGACCGTTGTGGAGTTGAAGTAACTCGTTCAAAGGTAAGAAGAGAAAGAATGGGGCACATTGAACTTGCTGCTCCTTGTTCTCACATATGGTTCTTTAAAGGTGTTCCTTCTAAAATGGGACTTGTTCTAGATATGTCTCCGAGGGATTTGGAAGAAGTACTATATTTCGTAAGTTATGTAGTAATTGATCCAGGGGCTGCACCATTAGAAGTTAAACAAACTTTATCAGATAAAGAATATCGTGCTTATTATGAAAAGTATGGAAATACTTTTAAGGTAGGTATGGGTGCTGAAGCTATTAAAGAACTATTAAAACAAGTTGATATTGATAAAGAAGTTGAAGATTTAAGACGCGAACTTGAAAATACAACTGGACAAAAAAGAATTCGTCTTGTTAAGAGACTTGATTGTTTAGTTGCTTTCCAAGAATCTGGAAATAAACCAGAATGGATGGTTCTGGATGTGTTACCAGTTATTCCACCAGAATTAAGACCAATGATTCAACTTGATGGTGGTAGATTTGCAACTAGCGATTTAAATGATTTATATCGTAGAATTATTAATAGAAATAATCGTTTAAAGAAATTACTAGAACTGGGTGCTCCAACTATTATTGTTCAAAATGAAAAACGTATGCTGCAAGAAGCTGTTGACTCATTATTTGATAATGGTAGAAGAGGAAGAAGTATTACTGCAGCAAGTAATAGACCACTTAAAAGTTTATCTAGTATGCTTAAAGGTAAACAAGGACGTTTTCGTCAAAACTTATTAGGTAAGAGAGTTGACTATTCTGGTCGTTCAGTTATTGTAGTTGGACCAAACCTTAAAATGCATCAATGTGGTCTTCCAAAAGAAATGGCTATTGAGTTATTTAAACCGCATGTAATTAATGGTATTGTTGAAAGAGGTTTAGCTCATAACATTAAAGGTGCTAAAAAATTAATCGATTCTCGTGATGAATCAATTTGGGATATTGTTGAAGATGTAATTACTGAACATCCAGTATTACTAAATAGAGCTCCAACACTACATAGACTAGGTATTCAAGCATTTGAACCAGTACTTGTTGGTGGTAAAGCTATAAGATTACATCCACTTGTTTGTGCAGGATTTAATGCTGACTTCGATGGTGACCAAATGGCTATTCATATTCCACTTTCTGAAGAAGCAAAAGCTGAAGCTAGAATCTTAATGCTTAGTGCTAATAATATCTTAAATCCAAAAGATGGAAAACCAATTGTTACACCAAGTCAAGATATGGTACTTGGTAACTGTTATTTAACTATTGAGTATGCTGGAGAGCCTAATGAAGGTCACGTTTATAAAGATCCAAATGAAGCCTTAATGGCATATGAAAGAAAAGAAATAACATTGCATACAAGAATTGCTATTCCTGTTAATTCATTTAAATATAAATTATTTACAGATGAACAAAGAGATAAATACTTAGTTACAACTGTAGGTAAAATTAAATTTAATGAAATATTACCTGATACATTCCCATACGTAGAAGAAGGTACTAAAGCTAATATTGAAGGAATTACTCCGGATAAGTATTTCTTACCAATGGGTTCTAATATACCTGAAGAAATAGCTAAAATGGAACTTGTTACTCCATTTGTTCAAAAAACTTTAGGTCAATTAATTGCCCAAGTATTTAAAAGATATAAAACAACTGAAACATCTATTATGCTTGATAAATTAAAGAATTTAGGTTTCAAATATTCAACTATTGCTGGTATTACAGTATCTATTGCGGATGTTGTAAGAAGTGAGAAAAAAGGTGAAATAATTGAAGCGGCAAAGGCTAAAGTTGATAAAATTAATAAACAATATCAAAGAGGTCTTATTACTAATCAGGAAAGATATCAAAGTGTTATCGATGTTTGGACTAAAGCAACCGATGATGTAAAGAACGAACTTAAAGCAATAAGTGAAAATGATTTTGATAATCCATTATTTATGATGATGAACTCAGGTGCTCGTGGTAAAATTTCAAACTTTACTCAACTTGCTGGTATGCGTGGTTTAATGGCAAAACCAGATGGTTCTACTGTAGAAATTCCAATTACATCATCATTTATCGAAGGTCTATCTGTGTCTGAATTTTTCTTATCAACACATGGTTCTCGTAAAGGTGATGCCGATACTGCTTTAAGAACTGCAGACTCAGGATACCTAACAAGAAGACTTGTTGATGTTGCTCAAGATATAATTGTTAAAGAATTTGATTGTGGTACACATCAAGGGCTTGTAGTATATGATTTATTAAATGAAAAAGATAACTCAGTTATTGAACCTCTTGCTGAACGTATTTTAGGAAGATTTGCATCTAAGAAAATTGTTAATCCAGAAACTAAAGAAACTATTGTGGAAGCTGGAGAAATGATTAATGAAAATGCTGTCATTAAAATAACTAAAGCGGGTATTAAAAAGGTAGAAATTAGAAGTGTTCTAACGTGTAAATCAAATAATGGAGTATGTCAAAAATGTTATGGACGTAACCTTGCAACTGGTAACTTAGTTGAAAAAGGTGAAGCTGTTGGTATTATGGCTGCTCAATCAATTGGTGAACCTGGTACACAGCTTACTATGCGTACATTCCATACCGGTGGTGTTGCATCTGGTGATGATATTACTCAAGGGTTACCAAGGGTTGAAGAGTTGTTTGAAGCTCGCATACCAAAAGGAAAAGCTACAATTGCGGAAGTTACTGGTAAAGTTATTGGTATTGAAGAAAACAATGGTAAACATACAATTACTATTGAAAATGAAGCTGGATGTCATGAACACGTAACTAATTACAATATGAAACTTCGTGTTGCTGTTGGTGATGAAGTTGAAGCTGGAGATAAATTAACGGAAGGTGTTATTTCACCAAAAGAATTACTAGCTGTAACTGATCCGCTTACTGCACAAGAATACATATTAAAAGAAGTTCAAAAAGTTTATAAATTACAAGGTGTTGATATTTCAGATAAACATATTGAAATTATTTGTAAACGTATGATAAATAAAGTAAGAATTACTGATGCTGGAGATTCAGACTTTGTTGAAGGTCTTGCAGTATCACTAAGAGACTTTACAGAAGGTAATAAACCAGTTATTATTGCTGGAAAAACTCCTGCTAAAGGTAATCCAATTATGCTTGGTATTACTAAATCATCTTTGGAAACAGACTCATTCTTATCTGCTGCATCATTCCAAGAAACAACCAGAGTTTTAACTGATGCTGCAATCCATGGTAAAGTTGATAGACTTCAAGGTCTAAAAGAAAACGTTATTATTGGTAAACTAATACCTGCTGGTACTGGTTATAGTCAATATAATAGTATTGATATAGAACTTGAAAAAGCAATTTTAACTGATGATGCTCAAGAAGTTTTAGAAGAAAAACTTATGGATAACGAAGATGTAGTTAATGATACACAAAGTATTGTTGATGGAATTGATGATATCGAAGATGATATAGAAACAGAAGAAGAAATTAACGAAAAAGATGCTGAATAAGTGTCTTTTTTCATTTTATTTACATAACTGCTTGCAACATTTTGACATGTTTTGTCGAAAGTGTTGCAAGCCTTATTTTTTCTCTTTATAATACAATCCCTAAAGGAGGGATTATAATGAAAACAATTATTTTAAATAGTGATATTTCAGAAGAAAAATCTTTTATACTTTCTAAAATATTTGCTAATAAATTACCTTTATTTGATTTTATTAATTCTTTTTTCGGTTATATAAATTATGGTTATCAGATAATTGATGGAAGAGTTAATGTATTAAAATTAAATAATAGAGTAAGTAATGGTAATTTGGTTATTAATTATGATAATGAAGATAGTGTTCGTTTAAATGTATGTGGCATTTATCATATCATTATTGAAGATATTACTTTTGAAAAAATAATTTAAGTGGAGCGAAAATGTCGGACTAAATTAAATTGAAAGGATGGAAATTATGAATTATTATAAGGAAATAAAAACAGAAATAATAAATAATGAAATAACTAAAAAAATTAAAGACTACTCTAAAAATAAAAGTGATTTAACAACTTATTATAATGTAGGTAAACTATTAAGTGAAGCTGGTAAGCATTATGGTGAAGGTATTATAAAAGAATATTCTAATAAATTAAGTAAGGATTTAAATAAAAAATATTCAGTAACAACGTTAAGTTATATGAAACAGTTTTATGAAAGTGGAATTTTCCAACCATTGGTTGGAAAATTATCGTGGAGTCATTATTTACAATTATTACCATTAAAAGATAAAGATAAGATAAATTATTACATTGACATAACATTAAAAAATAATTTATCAAAAAGACAACTATGTGAACGAATAAAAAATAATGAATATGAAAGATTAGATGATAAAACAAAACAAAAATTGATTGAACATAAAGAAACTAAAGTTGAAGATCTCATTAAAAATCCAATAGTTATAAGAAATTCTTTTAATTATGAAATCATATCAGAAAAGATGTTACAAAAATTAATTCTTGAAGATATACCTTCGTTTTTAAAAGAGCTTGGTAACTCATTTAGTTTTATTTCAAATGAATACAAAATTAAAATGGGTAATACCTATAATTATATTGATTTACTTTTATATAATATTGAATTCAATTGCTATGTTGTCGTGGAATTAAAGGTAACTGAATTAAAAAAAGAACATATTGGTCAAATTGAAGTATACATGAATTATATAGATAAAAATTTAAAAACACCTATGCAAAATAAAACTATTGGTATAATTATTTGTAAAAAAGATAATAGATTTATTATAGAATATTGTAGTGATGAGAGAATAACTGTAAGAAAGTATGAATTAATATAAAAAAATAAAAGTGATTAAAAAATATTACTTACAAAATAAAATCACCTTTTTTCTAGGTGATTTATTCTAATTATTATCTAAGTAATTTTCATCAACATTATCTATTACTTCATTAACTTCTTCTTCATCAACAATTTCATCGTAATCGTCGTAATCATCTTCAACACTAATTTTTACTTTAGCATCTCCGATGATTTCTACTCCCATTTCTTTTTCAATATCTAAATAGACATTTCCATTTTCACATTTTACATTTGATACGGTTGGTTGTTTTAAACATCTAACAATAATTTCACTAGCACCATCCATATTAGCATCATTTCGAAGTGGTACATTTAGATTATCTGTATAACTAAATTTCTTTGTTGTAACAGCAGTTTTTTTATCAGCATCATATGAATACCATACATTTACATCAAAATTACCATTTATTGTAACGCTACCATTAGTGCCTTTTACACCATTAAATGAATGATTTATAACCCAACAACCAAGGACTGTGTTTGGTATTTCTTCGGGAGTTAATGTAAAAGAATTACTGTTAGTTTTTTTTGCTTTACCAATAACTGCTTTAGTAACTATTTCTTTAAAACTAGACAAATTAATCACGCTCCTAATTAAGTATATGCATTTACTTTACAAAAGTACACAGGATTTGGTATACTTATTATGGTGAGATTAAAATGAAAGATGATTGTTTATTTTGTAAAATTGTAAGAAAGGAAATTCCTTCAAAAATATTATATGAAGATGATGATATACTTGTTATGCTTGATGCTTTTCCAGATACAGATGGACATACTTTAGTTATTCCAAAGGAACACTTTGAAGATATTTATGAAATACCTAATGAGGTTTTAATTAAAATGATTAATGTTGGTAAGAAATTTACTAAAGAATTAATGTTTAAACTTGATAAGTGTGCATCAACATTTTTAATTAATTATGGCGACTCTCAAGCTATTAAACATATACATTTACATTTGCTCCCTGATTTTATGCATAAAACGCATAATTTAGATAAAGATGAAGTATATAATTTATTAAAGGATTAGTTATGGCAAGAAGAAAAAGAAAATTTAAAAAAAATATATTTAAGTTTTTCTTAAGTATTATTTTAGTAGCTTTAGTTAGTTATTTAACTTATTATGGATATAATCATTTCTTTGGTAATGGCATTAGTGATGTAAATGGAAATACTAAAGTTAACAATAATAAACCAAGTGAAAATAAAGAACAAGTTTATAAATTAAAATTGCTTGCAACTGGGGATGGTTTAATTCATAGTGTTATTTATAGAAATTATTATAAAAATGGTGTTTATGATTTTACAGATGCTGTTAAGTATGTAAAAGATATTGTTAAAGATTATGATATTGCTTATTATAATCAAGAAACTCCAACTGGAGATGACTCAATTGCTTATTCTGGTTATCCGATGTTTTATACGCCGAGTGCTTATGTAGATGCCATGCGAGCAGTTGGCTTTAATACTGTATCTTTAGCATCTAATCATTCTCTTGATAAAGGTGAAAAAGGTATTTTAAATACTGTTAAATATTTTAAAACTACTGATATTTTATATAGTGGTATGAGTGATTCAGAGACTGATAGAAATAATTTTATTATAAAAGAAAAAAATAACATAACTTATACGATGTTATCATATACCACAATAACCAATGGATTAAATGTTCCGGCAGGAAAGAGTTATC
Organism: uncultured Mycoplasmatota bacterium; assembly: GCA_900544625.1. GTDB lineage: Bacteria > Bacillota_I > Bacilli_A > RF39 > UBA660 > Onthocola_B. The sequence continues at coordinate 12,014 of UQVR01000023.1, read as the reverse complement.
TTTTGAATAAATATGATAAAGAGCAAGTAAAAAAAGATATTGAAGCTGTTCGTGATAAAGTAGATGTTTTAATTGTTGCAATGCACTGGGGGATTGAATATATTAATATGCCAAATGATGAGGAAAAAGAAATTGCTGAGTATTTATCATCTCTAGGTGTTGATATTGTAATTGGCAATCATCCTCATATTTTGCAACCAATAACTAAAATTGGAGATACTATTGTAATGTATTCTTTGGGTAATTTCATATCAAATCAATATGGTGGGTCTAATGGAGATTGGAATAAGCTTATTGGTTTTATGGCAACTTTAGATATAACTAAAACTGTTTCTAAAGATAATGAAGTAAATATGACTTTTGATAATTTAGGTGGGGAATTAATATTTACAAAATATAATGGTAATCCAGTTACAACTCCAGTTCATACAGGACATACTGTTATTCCATTTAGTAAAATGACTGATGATAGTTATTTAAAAGATTATGAAAGGATTTATAATAAATATACAGGTGTACTTAAATCTTTAGGGCAAGATTTAAATATAGCTCCGATAGGTTCTAGAGCAAACTAAAAAGCTGATTTTTTCAGCTTTTTAGTTTGTTTCTTTTACTATTGGTTTAAAATTGCTAATAGCATTTACTAGTTTTGGATGTCTTATAATAAAATGAATGGTTGGGTTTTCTTCTTTAGATATAATAACAAATTTTTTGTTTACTATTGTAACTGTTATATTTTTAAATGTAAGTGATGATAATTTATTTAATTTGTAATTATGGTTCTTCTTAGAAAAAGTTTCTGTTTCTTTTAGGTGGGATAAATATTCTTCGTATGTATAAGTAATTCTTTTATTATAAAAAATATCTGAAAGTAAGAGATTAGAAGGAGAGTTTTTAAATTCTTCTTTTGTTAATATATGAATATTATCTGTTATAGATGAAGTATTTAAAATATTAGTATAGTTTATATAACATTCATTTTTATAATTTAAGATAGTATCTATGTCACTTTTTTTTAGTTTATTTCTTTTTAAAATAGAAGTAAGTAGGGTATCACTGATTGTAAAAAGAGGAAGACTAGATAAAAACCTTGTTCGTGGTTCAAACATTTCATAGTATTTTTTTAAAAAATTATTGTATGAATCAATGTTTTCATTTTTATAAATATCCATTAAAGGTGTAGCTTTTTTTAGTAAATTTTTTGCTTTTTCTTGATAATATTCTACCTCTTTTTTATTATTAGTTAAATAATATTTTCCTTTATTGTGGTGACCATTTATTGATTCTCCTGAGAGTGCTAATGTTTGTGATGTATATGTTAGATTTTGATAGATATTTGTTTTAATATCTTTAAAGTAATAAGGAGTAATTTGACCTGTCATATATATTGGAATCCAACTTTCTAATCCTAACATCATTTCGTTAAAAGGACGATCTAAGTTGTGAATAATATCTAAATGAATTCCTTTTTTCAACATACAAGCAATTCCAAACATCCATTTTTTTCCAAATTCCACGTCTTTTGCCATATCTTCCATGGGCATGTCACTACACATAAAAACTTCATTATTTTTAGTTAATACCGTTCCCTTAAAAAAGTCTAGTTCTCCTTTTTTCATTTCTTCAATTCCATAATAACTTTTAGTTTTGGTAATATAAAAGGGAACGTTAGGGATTTTTAGTTCATCAAATTTAATTGCTTTAATATAATCATTTAAATTGAATTTATCTAAATTTGTTAGAAAAATTTCGATTTTATCATCTGTTTTGTTATTGCTGTTTGTTAGGAAAGTTAATATATGCTTGTATAGATTATTAATATTTAAATCTTTAATATCTAGAAGAATAGATATTTTTTTTATGTCTTCTTCAGAATTATATTTATTTATAATGTAGTTGGTTGTTTTTTTTGAAAATTCAATTGGTTCACTCGGTTTGGTTTTTCCGTACCTTATTCTTGATATGTGTGATGAATCGTATAGAGTGTATTTTGACATGTCTTTTAAATTAATCTTTAATATATTAATTAAATCGTTTAAATTTTTACTAAAATTTTCATAATTAAAATCATCTTTTTTTAAAGAATTTAGTATATTATTTTTAATATCTTCTTTTTTGTATTTATTATTGCCCAATTCAAATATAGCATTAATAATTTTATCTGTTTGAATGCTATTTATTTCTGGCCTTCTTTGACCACTACGGTATCTACTTATAACTGATGGCGATATGTTTGTAAGTTCTGATAGTCTTTTAGAATTGCAGTTAAATTCTTTTAAATACTCATTTAATAAATCTTTGAAAGTCATAACTAATCACCTAATTGTATTATACTATATAAGCAATTAATTGTCATTAAAAACAATGTATTAATTGGAAACTTAATTACATTGTATAATCTTAAGTTATGAAGTGAATTAATATTTAATTTTGAAAGATAAGGATGAAAAATAATTTAAATTTACCACCTTTTATAGTAGTTTTTATTTTGGTATGTTATAATATGATTATCTTAAAGGAAGTGATGTAAATGGATCAAGAAAAAATAGGTAAATTAATTAAGAAGATTAGGATAGAAGGTAAATATAGTCAAAAAGAATTTGCAGAAAAGTATGGAGTTACTCCACAAGCAGTAAGTAAGTGGGAAAATGGAAAAAATATTCCCGATATAGCTATTTTAAAAGAAATTTGTAATGATAACAATTTGAAAATAGATGAATTTTTAAATGCAAAATCTTTGGAAAAGAAAAAAAATATAATTATTATAATTATTATAATATTATCTTTTATAATTATAGGTATTGGTGTGATTTCAGTGAAACATAATAATGATTCTTTTAAATTAAAAACTATTACATCAGCGTGTGAAGAATTTGGTTTATATGGTAGTATTGCATATAATAAAAATAAATCTAGTATATATATTGATAATGTAACTTATTGTGGAGAAAAAAAATTGCCTAAATATAAAAAAATAAGTTGTACATTGTTTGAAAAAGAAAAGGATACTATAAATGTTATAAATTCTTATGATTCAGAAGATGGAAAAATAATAACTATAGATTTATTTTTAAAGGATTTTTCGTTTAAAGTTGATGATTATGAACATACTTGTAAAAATTATAAAAATGATTCATTTTATTTAGAAATAAAAGCTATTACTTTAGATGATAAAGTTGAGTTACACGAAATACCTTTAATTCTTGGGGATGGATGTAACTAAAAGCATTTTACAATTTTAAATTGTAAAGTATTAAAATAGACTAGTAAAATAGTCTTTTTTTTGATAGAATTATTTTAGAAAGTAAGGTTGATGAAAATGTTTTTAGCTGAAAATCCAATTCATATTGAAGTAGAAAAAAAAGAAGATATAGCAAAATTTGTTTTAATGCCTGGAGATCCTTTGCGTGCTAAATATATTGCTGACAATTTCTTAGAAAATGCAAAGTGTGTAACTAGTGTTAGGAATATGCTAGGTTTTACTGGAACTTATAAAGGTGTTTCTCTTACTGTTATGGGAAGTGGAATGGGTATGCCTAGTATGGGTATTTATTCTTTTGAGTTATTTCATTTTTTTGGAGTTGAAAAAATAATTAGAATTGGCACTTGTGGAGCTGTTAGTCCAAAAGCTAATATAAATGATATACTTTTAAGTGAAAGTGTATATAGTGAATCAAATTTTGCTTATACTTATAATAATTATAGAGAAAGAGTAGTGATGGCTGATAAGTCTTTAAATGAAAATGTAGTGAAGGCCGCAAATGAACTTGGGTTAAATGATAAATTACATAAAGGAATGCTTACTACAATGGATGTTTTTGGGCCTTACATTGATTTTGAAAGAGTCCTTTCTAGAATTCCAAAAGAATATGAAGTATTAGGCGAAGAAATGGAGGCTTTTGGTCTTATTCATGTAGCTAATAGTATGAAAAGAAGTGCAACAGCAATAGCTACAGTAGTTGATTCAAAATATAGTGATGTTGTTTTATCTATTGAAGAAAGACAAACTTCTTTAAATAATATGATAAAATTAGCACTTGAAGCCATAATAAAATAAAAAAAAGGGTGATTAGATGGAAGCAATAAATGAAGAAATATTTAGAGCTTATGATATTAGAGGAACATATCCTAAAACTATAAATGAACAAGTAGCTTTTACAATAGGTAAGAGTTATGGTTCTTATTTACAAGAGAAATATAATAAAAATACTTGTATAGTTTCTCATGATAATAGATTATCAAGTGAAGCGTTAACTCAAAACCTTATTAAAGGTTTGGTTTCTAGTGGAATAAACATTATTTCTTTAGGATATACTACGACACCTATGAACTATTATGCTAGATATTTAAATCAAATGCCAGGTATTATGGTAACAGCTTCACATAATCCAAAAGATGATAATGGTTTTAAAATGTCTTTTGATGGTATGATTAATGCTCGGGGAGAAATGATTGAAGATTTTAAAAATTATACTTATGATGGAAATTTTAAAAATGGTCAAGGAAAAATTACTAATACAAATATTACTGATAAATATTTAGAATACTTAAAATTTTCTATTAAGTATGGTAAAAATAAAAGAAAGGTTGTAATTGACCCAGGAAATGGTGCAACTTGTCATATAATAAGAAAAGTATTTGATAATGCATTTTGTAATCCAATTTATATCAATGATATTTCTGATGGAACATTTCCAAATCACCATCCAGATCCTTGTGTAAAAGAAAATATGGTTCAACTTCAAAAAGCTGTTAAAGAAAATAGAGCAGACTTTGGAGTTGCTTATGATGGTGATGGAGATAGAATTGGTGTGGTAATGGAAAATGGAGAAGTAATGCCAATAGAATCTTTAATGCTTTTATATATTAAAGATATGTTTAATACAGTATCTAATAAGACATTTTTATATGATGTTAAATGTTCTAAAGTAATGGAAGATATGATTAACGCTTGGGGTGGAAAAGCAATATTGTATCGAACTGGTGCATCTTATACAGAATTTAAAACGCATGAAGAAAATTTGCCTTTTGGTGGTGAATATTCTGGACACTTGTATTTTAGAGATCGTGATGCTGATTGCGCAAGTGCAATATATGCTTCTTTAAGATTACTTGAAATAATGAGTAAGACAAGTGAAAAGTTAAGTAAGATGATAAAAGATTTTCCAAAATATTATTCTACACCAGAAATAAAGATTCCAAGTGATGATAATATAAAATTTAATGTTGTAGAACAGGTAAAAACATATGCGAAAATGAAGAATTATCCAATTAATGATATTGATGGTGTTAGAATAACTTATACAAATGGATGGGTTTTAGTAAGAGCAAGCAATACCGGACCTAATTTAACATTTAGAGCAGAAGCAACAAGTGAACAGGGGATAATTTCATTACAAAATATATATTTGCCAATGATTGAAGAATATAATAAACCTGTAGATATGTTATAACAATATATGTTTAAATATATTGTTATTTTTTGTAGAAAATCTATTTACAAGACTATGTTTATATAGTATAATGTTAATACATCAGCAAAAAAGATCAAAAATTTTACAAAAGGGTATTGCCAAAAGCAAAAAAATATTGTAAAATTAAAAAGGTTTTGTTAGTGGGCTTGTAGCTCAGCTGGTTAGAGCGCACGCCTGATAAGCGTGAGGTCGGAGGTTCAAGTCCCCCCAAGCCCACCATTAATAATGGCCCGTTGGTGAAGCGGTTTAACACACATGCCTTTCACGCATGCATACATGGGTTCAAATCCCGTACGGGTCACCAATTTTGATTATAACTCCGTAGTAGGAGTTTTTATTTGCAATAAAGAGGTTGTGTTATGATATACTGTTATGATAAAAGAATTATAAAAAATGAAGATATTATTAAGGAAATTAATAATGTTAGAAAAAAATACCCTGTGGTTTTATACGATGAAATTGATGATAATTTTTACAATTTAAAAGGAAAAGTTTGTTCTATCAAGGGACAAATAGTTTTTCCTAGAACTGGTGCCTTACAAGTTGAAATTATTATAAATGCTATTGAAAGTAAAGGCGGTATACCGATTAATAATATAGATATGGTAAATAAAATTGAACTTTGGCCTTTATATGTTAAAACTAATAGAGATGTTTTAGTATTTGAAGGAAAAGAATTATTAAAAGAAGAAAATATTAGATATTTAAAAGAGTTATTTGGAGAAAAAATGTTTATTAAAACTGTTACAAAAAATTTTGTTGGAGTTATTAATCCAAATATTTTAGAAAGAACTAATTGTAATTTTTGTAAAGCTTTAAAGTTTCATGAAAACGAACTATTTATAGTAAGTACCTTTGTAGATATCAAAGAAGATAAAATGGGTACTAAAGAATATAGATGTGTTGTTATTGATGGTAAAATATATAATATATCAAGATTTACTTTTTTTCAAAACCATAAAATTGAAAATAAAGTGTTGGATTTTGCTTCAAATATTGTTAAAAATTATCCAGGTACTTATGTTATTGATTTAATGGAAGATTCTAAAGGACTTATTGATATAGTAGAATTTAATCCAATTGAAGCATCAGGAATGTATTTGTATAATTCTATATGTGATAAGTCACTTGATTTAAAGCATGATAATATAGATTTAGATAAAAAGATAATTGATGCCGAAGTCATAAAACCTATTTTAAATGCTAGATGTAAATGGAATAATTATGGAATGTTTGCTGCCGATCTTAGAAGCATTTGCATGATTGGAGAAAGAGGAGCTTTATTTTTTTCAGATACATTTGATGATTGTAATTTATATGGCTGCGAAACTGAAAGTCTTAAACTTTCAAGACAATTTGAACCAATTAATGATTTATAAACAAAAAACTTCCATAAATTTGGAAGTTTTTAATTGTTTAAATGGCGGAGCAGAGAGGATTTGAACCTCCGCGCCAGCATTCGCCGACCTAAATCCTTAGCAGGGATCCCTCTTCAGCCTCTTGAGTACTGCTCCATAAGCTACTTCTATATTTTAATATAAAAGTAGTATCTTGTCAATTAGCTTATGCAAATATTTTCAATATTATCGATAAAATCTTGCATTACTGTTAAATAATCGTCCGTATTGTCTGTTTCAACATTAATCATCGATTTAACATCAATTGTTTTGGCTTTATAATCTTTTACAATCGTTTTTATATTTTCTGTGTAATTATTATCTAAAACTAATATTGTTGTGTATGTTTCTTTTTTGAAATTGTTTTTAATGGAGTTTAGTGTTCCTTCAGTTAAATTTTCTTCATCTAAGGAAACAATATTAAATCCATAGTTTTCTAAAAACTTAAATACATTATCACTAACTATCAAGGTGTTTGTACCTTTAGATTGTGCTTCTTTACCAATAGCTCTCAAGTCAGCATCTTTTAAAGATAATATTTCTGATAATTCTTGATACTTTTTTTCAACATAATCTGATATTATTTGACTTTCTAGGTATTCTTTTAAATAATCTTTAATGTTTTTAGCTAGCATTAAATAGTTATTTGGACTCATCCATAATTCTTTATCACCATTTTTATAAGATAATCCGTTAGAGACATCAATAATTAATAAATTTTTATTTTTATTAATTAGGTTTTTGGCTATTGTTTTTTCGTTGCTTAAGCCATTATAAATAAAAAGATCTGATTTGGCATATTTTTTTATTTGCTTATCTGTAAGTTCGTAATTGTAGACATCTGCACCACTTGGATAAATACTTTCGATTGTTCCGTAGTCTTTATACATAAATTCAGTTAAATATTTAATAGGATATATAGTAGTATAAATTGTAGCGTTTTCTAAATTGTCTTTTTTTAGACTGCATCCTGTTAAAAGAAATGCACTTAGTATTATTAAAAATAATTTTTTCATATTGTTTTTCCTTCCTTTTTAATTTCGTCATGTCCATATTTTCCAAAGGGATGACATTTAAGTACTCTTTTGATTCCTAATTTTAATCCATTAAACAAGCCATATTCATTTAAGGCCTCAATCATATATTCACTGCATGTCGGATTAAATCTGCACATTGAGTGAGCATGAGTAGGAGTTACTTGGTACCCTCTGATAATATAAATTAATAACTTTTTTATAAATATCACCCTTTAAACATTTTACTATATAATTATTCGTTTGTAAATGTTTTCAAAATAGAAAAAATTTGTTATAATTAGATAGAAATGGATATGGTAATATGAAATGTTTAGAAAAAATGGGTATTGAAATTAAAAATAAAGAGTTATTGGAAACTGCATTAACTCATAGTAGTTATTCAAATGAACATAATTGTGATAATTATGAAAGGTTAGAGTATTTAGGAGATGCAATACTAGAATCTGTAACTAGTGAGTATTTATATTTAAACACTGATTATAGTGAGGGAGAAATGACTAAGATTAGAGCTAATTATGTTTGCGAAAAAGCTTTAGCTACATATTCTAAAAAAATGGGTATTGATAGATATATTAGACTTGGACATGGTCAAATAAACAATTTAAATGATACAATTATTGCTGATGTTTTTGAAGCTGTGGCGGCAACTGTATATTTAGATCAAGGATATGAAGTTGTAAAAAAATATTTGCAAGATATTATTGTACCATTTATTAAGGAAGGTTGGGATTTTAATACTGATTATAAAACAAAATTACAAGAGGCTGTTCAAACAAATAAAAAGTCTTTGGAGTATGTATTAATTCGTGAATATGGAGAAGCACATGATAAGACTTTTGAAATGGCAGTTAAAATAGATAATATAATATATGGAAAGGGCATTGGTAAAAGTAAAAAAGAAGCTGAACAAAATGCAGCATTAGATGCTTTGAATAAAAGTGTGGTGAAGTAAATGTATTTAAAAAGTATTAGAGCACAGGGGTTTAAATCTTTTGCAGATAAATTAGATTTGGAAATTAATCCGGGAATAACTGGAATTGTTGGACCAAATGGTTCTGGAAAAAGCAATATCGTTGATGCTGTAAGATGGGTTTTAGGTGAACAGTCTGTTAAATCTTTGCGTGGACAAAATAATATGACTGATTGTATCTTTAGTGGTAGTGAATCTAGAGAAGCTCAAAAAAGAGCGATGGTTGCTTTAGTTTTCGATAATAGTGATCATTATTTACATAGTGATTTTAAAGAAGTAGAAATAAAAAGAATAGTTTATTCAACTGGTGAAAATGAATATTATATTAACAATTCAAGGGTTAGACTTAAGGATATAACTGATTTATTTATTGATTCTGGCGCTGGAGCTAATGCATTTAATATAATTAGTCAAGGAAATGTAACAGATATAGTAAATTCTAAATCAAGTGATCGAAGAGTTATATTTGAAAGTGCCGCTGGTGTATTAAAATATAAAAAGCGTAAGGAAGAAAGTTTAAAGAAGTTAGAAAAAACTGAAGAAAACTTAATGCGTATAAAGTTAGTTATTGATGAACTTTCTAAAACAGTTGAACCTTTAAAAGAACAAAGCATTGTTGCCCAAAAATATGTTGATATAAAAGGTGAGTTAGAAAGTATTGATATTGCTTTAATAGCAAAAGATATAACAGATTTAAATCTAGAATATTCTAAAATATGTGAGGAAATTAAAAATTTAAAAGAGAAATTAATTACTTTAAAAGATAATGTCGGAGATTCTAAATTAGAAAAGTTAAAATTAAAGAATCTTGAATTAGAAGAAAGAGTAAATAGAAAAAGAGAAGAATTGCTTAAAATAACTGAAGAGATTGGTAATTTGAATAGTGAAAAAAAGATAACTGTTGAAAGAAAAAAATATGAAGCAAATAAAGATGTTATAGATGATAATTTAATTAAGTTAAAAGAAGATGAACTTAATATAAATAAAAATATTACAGTTTTGGAAAGAGAAATATTAGATATTGAAGCGAGTGTTAATGATCAAAGAGAAAAAGGTGAGGAAGTAAAGAATAAACTTTTAGTGTTAAAAGTAAAAAAAAGTACAGCGAATAATTCTTTGATGGAAGCAACTAAGGCTAAATTTTTATTAGAAAATAAAATAGAAATATTAGAAAATAATATAATGAGTGCTGAATCTGCTCCGGTTAGTGTTAGAAACATTTTGAATAATCCTAGGCTTCATGGCATTCATAATACAATTGGAAAACTTTTGGATATACCCGAAAAATATATGATTGCAACAGATATTGCTTTAGGAGCAAGTAGTAATTATTTAGTGGTTGACGATGATAATTCTGCCTTAAGTGCAATAGACTTTTTGAAAGAAAGAAAGTTAGGAAGAGCAACATTTTATCCGTTAAATGTAATTAAATCTAGATATGCAAGTAGTGAGATAATAAATGATATAAAAAATATTAATGGTTATATTGGTATTCTTAGTGATTTAATTAGTTATGATAGTAAGTATAAAAATGTTATTGAAAATCAATTGGGCCAAGTAATTGTAGTTGATAATGAAAGAACGTTAAATATTATTGGTAAATTAATAAATTATAAATATAAAGTTGTTTCATTGGATGGTGAAATTCTTCATGTTGGGGGTTCTATTACTGGTGGTACTAGTAAGAAAAATACAATGTTAAATGAAAAAAATGAGCTTAATAAACAAAAAAATGATTTGCAAAAGTTAGAAATTAAAATAAAGGAATTAAGTGAAGAAGTAAATAATTTAAATGAAGAATCATTAGAACTTGAAGAAAGAGAAAATGTTTTAAATAAGTATGTTGTTTTACTAAATGAAGAACTATTTAATAAAAGAACTAATTTAAGTAGATTGAATGAAGAACATAAAAGTATGTTAAGTGAACTTGAAGGAATAAATGATTTAAAGAGCAATAAGTTAGATGAACATTTAGTATTGCTTATGGAAAAGATTAATAATTTAAGTAAAAGCAAAGAATTACTTGAAAAAGATATTAAAGTAATAAGTAAAGAAAAAAATGATTTGAATGATGAAATAAATGAACTTGATAAAAAACTTAGGGATAGTAATAGTAGTTATAATTTAGTAATTAATGAGCTTAAAAATAAAGAAATTATTTCTGGTAAATTAGAGGTTAAATTAGATAATTTGTTAGATGAACTAAATAATGATTATAATTTAACTTATGAAGCAGCTTGTGGAAACTATAACTTAGAGATGGATAGTGATATAGCTCGTGAACATGTAAAGAATTTAAAAAAAGAATTATCTAGTTTAGGTAATGTAAACGTTGGTGCTATTGAAGAATATGATAGAATTTCAAAAAGATATGAATTTTTAAATAGTCAAAAATTTGATTTGGAAAGTGCTTCAAGTGAACTTAAAGGTATCATTAAGGAAATGGATGAAATAATGGTAGATAAATTTAAAAAATCATTTGAAAACATTAAAGTGGAATTTAGTAAAATATTTAAATTGATGTTTAAAGGTGGTAAAGGAGAACTAATTTTAAGTGATCCAGATGATTTGCTTAATACTGGTATTGATATTATTGCTATACCACCCGGCAAAAAGATAAATTCTCCAGTTTCCTTAAGTGGGGGAGAAAAAGCTTTGACAGCAATATGTTTGTTATTTGCAATGCTTGAGGTTAAGCCATCTCCATTTGTAATTCTTGATGAAGCGGAGGCTGCCTTAGATGAAGTAAATGTTGATATGTTTGGTAAATATTTAAGTGAAGAAAAATCCAGAAGTCAATTTATAGTAATTACTCATAAAAAAAGAATGATGGAATATGCTGATTCTTTGTACGGAATTACAATGCAAGAATCTGGGGTAAGTAAAATAGTTAGTGCTAAATTAGAAAATTAATGTTAAAATATGTAAAATTTTAAATTGTTGTTTAAAAAAATTATGAAATATGATAAAATTAATTTAAGGAGGATGACGTTATGCCATGGTGGGTAATATTAATAATAGTTGTAGTTTTAATTGTTCTTTGGGCAATTAGTGTATATAATAAACTAGTTGTTTTAAGAAATAGAGTTAAAGATCAATGGGCTCAAATTGATGTTCAATTAAAAAGAAGATTTGA
>UQVR01000022.1 GCA_900544625.1 uncultured Mycoplasmatota bacterium | reverse complement strand
AATGTAGATTTAGAATTAGAACAAGTAATAGTAAAGTGGTGAAATAATGCAAAAAAAGGTTCATAGAAAGCTTAATAAAAAAGCCTTATTAGTTATAATTCTAACATTATATTTATTTATAATGGCTTTTTATTATTGTTTTAATTTACCTATTAAAAGCATTGTTATAAAAGGAAATACTAATACATTAGATGAAGAAATAATTAAATTAGGAAATATAAATAGTTATAATAAAATTTTAGGTTTAAATACTAAAAAAGTTAAAAATGATATTATGGAAAACAAAGCAATTACAAGTGTTAAAATAAAAAAACAACTAAATGGAACTCTTTTAATAAATGTTAAAGAGCAAAATATATTATTTTATAATTTATTAAATAAAGTTTATGTTTATGAAAATGGCAAAACTTCAGAAAATGTAAGTAACAAGTTAGGAATACCAACCCTTATAAATTATACACCTAGTGATATATATGATAATTTAATTAAAAAGTTAAATAATATAAATATTGATATATTAAAAAAAGTAAGTGAAATAGAGTATTCTCCAGATATAAAAAATGAAAAAGTAATAGATAAAAATAGGTTTTTACTTAGAATGAATGATGGAAATTATATATATATTAATCTAGCAAATATGGATAATCTAAATAAATATGAAGAAATATATGCAACTTTAGATGAAAAACAAAAAGGAATATTAAACTTAGATAGTACAAGTAAAGGAGTTGTATTTCAACCATTCGATTTAATTAAAGAAAAGGAAGAAAAAAAAGATGAATTATCAAAATGAATTAGATAAATTAATTAAAAAATTAGATTATAAACCAACATTATTATTACATAGTTGTTGTGGACCATGTTCAACTCAAGTACTTACTTATTTATGTCCATTTTTTAATATTACTGTTTTATACTATAATCCCAACATAGAACCAATCGAAGAATATATAAAAAGAAAAAATGAACAAATAAGATTTATAAAAGAATTTAATCATGATAATATAAATTTTTTAGATTGTGATTATGATAATGAAACATTTAGAAATAAAACTAAAGGTTTAGAAAATGAAAAAGAAGGAAAAGCAAGATGTCCAGTTTGTTTTAGATTAAGGTTGGAATATACTGCAAAAAAAGCTAAAGAATTAAACTATGATTATTTTGGAACAACCCTAACAGTAAGTCCATATAAAAATAGTAGACAAATTAATATTCTTGGGGGAATCATCGGGGAAAAATATAATATAAAATATTTATTTAGTGATTTTAAAAAAGGCGAAGGATATAAAAAATCAATTGAATATTCCAAAGAATATAAATTATATCGACAAAATTACTGTGGATGTCTTTATGCCAAAAGTTTAGAAATGAAAAAAAATAATTGAATAAATAAGCAAATTATTATATAATAATAAGTAAGGTAAGAAGGTGATACAAATATGCAAAATAAAAAACAAATTATATTAAGCATTTTAGCAATATTTGTATTATCTGCACTTATTATCGGAGCAACATTCTCATATTTTCAAGCTCAAGGAGATACTTCTTCACAAACTTCAGCAACAGTTAAAACGTATACGACGGATGTTTTTTCATTTGAAACCGGAGATGCAATAAGTTTTTCATTAAATCAAGAAAACTTTACATCTGGAAAAGGGAACCAAACAGGAAGTACTTTTGCTAAAACAATATTAAGCGCCAATAATAAAACAAATACCGCAACAGAACATTATTATCTGTATCTAAATATTTCTAATAATACATTTACATATACTCAAAATGAAAATACTCCAGAAATATTACTTACCATAACTGATGGAACAAATCCTGTAACTAATATAACAAGTCTAACTTATAAGACAGTAACTGATGGAAAAGGAAATAGAATATCAGGTTATGATATAACAAATAAAAAAGGTTTAATAACATTGTTTAGCAATAGAGAAATAACAACAACAAGTACCAAAACAGAAAATTGGAACATAACTGTAACATTTATAAACTACAATTTAGACCAATCAAAGAATGCTGGTAAAACATTTAGTGGTAAAGTATTAATTCAAAAGGAGAAAATTAAAGAAACCATAGCAACTGTATGTTCTAATGGTCAAACATTAAGTTCATGTATTATAGCAATGGATGGAAAAGATGATACCCTATATCATCATACAAGCTCGTTAGCAAATGGAGCAGGAGATAATAGCTATAGATATGCCGGAGCAAACCCAAATAATTATGTATGCTTTGGAAGTGATGCAAGTACATGTCCAGAAGATAACCTATACAGAATAATTGGTGTATTTGGTAACCAAGTTAAATTAATAAAGGCAACAATTGCCAAAAGTAATTTATTAGGTACAGCTGGAGCGTATGTTTCCGATACTACATATGAATGGTCATCATTAATTTCATGCCCAAGTAGTACAGCATATAATTCAAGTAATGGAATATATCAACTTGCCAATAAAAATATAATAGCAGCACCAGAAAAAGGTGGATGCGATGAATGGAATTATTCTGACTTGAACACTACAAATTTAAATACAAATTTCATAAAGAATATAGGAACAATATGGGCGGAAAAGATAGCCACAACAACATGGAAAGTTGGTGGTGGCTCATGGGCTAATATAGGAACTTCAGTACCTAAAACAGCATATCAATATGAAGTAGGAAGTAGTGCATCAAGTAAAACACATGATGCAAAAATTGGACTGATGTATGTAAGTGACTATGGATTTGCAATAGACCAAAGTGCATGGGCAACAAAATTAAATTCTTATAAAAGTAATGTATCAAAAAATTGGTTATATTCAGGGTTAGATGAATGGACAATTTCCCGTAACTCTAGCTACTCGGGCTATGCGTTTCTTGTGACTGGCGATGGTAACGTGTACGGCTACAATGTTAACAGCCGCTATGGGGTGCGTCCGTCCTTCAGTCTTTTGTTTTCCATAACCTATGTATCAGGGTCAGGAAGTATGAGTGACCCTGTGAGAATAAACTAGGTTCGGAACATTGTTTGTCTAGCGACTAGGTGCTAGGCAAACAGGGTAAAAAATTAAGCTGAGGCAAGAAGGCCACAGTAAACTACGGTAGAATAATAACTATCTCATCATGCAGATTTTATGAGAGCAAGCAGGTGACAGATAATTATATAAATAAAAAGAAAGGTGATAAAAGTGAGCAAGAAAGTTACAAATATTATTTTAATTATTTACATAATAGCTCTATCTGTGCTGGTAATCGGAGCAACATATGCTCATTTTACCTATATAAATGTATCAAGAGTATCGCCGAAAGTTGAGGTTGGGGCAGCTACATTAAATTTCATAACGTTTGAAATTGGAGACCCAATATTCATAAATCCCACAATAGAAAACTTTAAAGAAGGAATGAAAAATTTATCCTCTGATACATTTGCAAGTGCATATTTAAGAGTAGAAAATAGTGAAGAAGAAACATCCATTAATTACAATATTTTTCTTCAAATAGATGAAAATACTTTAACTTATTCAACTGGAAGTAAAACCCCAGAACTATTAATGAAAATCTTTGATCCATATGGGAATGAGATAGATACAATTGAAGGATTAAACTATGTTACCATAACAGATGGAAAAGGAAATAAATTAAGTGGATTTGATATAACTACAGCCAAAGGAAAGTATTATATTGCTAAAAATAGAAATCTTAAAACCAAAACAGAAATAAGTGAAATGTGGAAAGCAGAAGTAACATATGTTAATTTAAGTGAAAGTCAAGATGGAAATTTAGATAAAAAATTAGATGGATTTATTAGAATTGAAGCATCAGGGGAGTAAAATTATGAATTTAGAAGCTAAAAAGAAAGAATATCAAAAAATATTAGTAGAAGAATATCGCAAAAGTCATATGGAAGAAACTGAAGGTTTATCCAATGAAGAAATAGCATTAATGTGTCCAATAAGTGAAAATGATATAACATTTTTAATGAGCAAAGAATTAATGGAAATTGGTTTAAGTATAGAAGATCAAGAACAAGAAATTATGCTTTGTACAAAGAAAATAAATGATCCTAATACATATCATGAAGAATTACCGGAACTAAGAGCGGATATTAGAGAAGCAAATGGAAAAATTGAAATATTAAAAGGAAAGTATGAAACATTAAAAAAAGCCATTTCAGAAAGGAATATAGATGAAAGAGGTACAAGTAGATAAATTTTTATTCTTTCTAAAAGTCGAATTAAATTACTCAGAATTAACAATAAAAAGTTATCAGTTAGATTTAACTGATTTTTTTGGATATATTGAAAGTAAGAAAATTAATTATTTAACCATTACAAATCATGATGTAAGGGAATATCTTAAATATTTAGATTCATGTAATTTGAAAAACAGTACTATATCTAGAAGAATAAGCACTTTAAGAACTTTTTATAATTATTTGGTAGATGAAAATATTGTAGAAAATAATGTTTTTCATAATGTTAAAAATCCTAAGTTAGAAAAAAAGTTACCGAATTATCTAAACTATAATGAAATGGAAGAATTGTTAGAGTCTATTGATATAAGCACTACGGAAGGATTAGAAAAAAGGTTATTAATTGAAATGTTTTATTCAACTGGATGTCGTGTAAGTGAAATGATAAATGTTAAAATTAATGATATAGATTTTACAAATAAAACAATTAGGATAATGGGAAAAGGTAGTAAAGAAAGAATAGTATATTTTGGTGATTATGCAAGTAAATATCTTGATAATTATTTAAACAAAGTAAAGTGCGATAAATATTTATTTACAAATAAAAAAGGAGAAAAACTAACCATTAATGAAGTAGAGCAAATAGTTAAAGATATTATGAAACATATAACTATTAAAACCCATGTAACACCACATACTCTAAGACATACATTTGCTACACACTTACTTAATAATGGGGCAGACATTAGAACAGTACAAGAACTTCTAGGGCATGCTAATTTATCCACGACAGGAATATATACTCATGTTTCAAGTGATAGATTAAAAGATATATATTTTAAAACATTTAAAAGATAAATGTAAAATATGCGTAAATTATATAGGCATATTTTTTTCTTTACGATATAATTAAATGGAAAGGAAGAATATACTATGAAGAAATTATTGGAATGTCAAAACTTATATAAAAGTTTTGGAAAAAAGCAAATATTAAAAGATGTTTCATTTGAGATTGATGAAGGGGATATATTAGCGTTCATTGGGCCAAATGGAAGTGGTAAAACTACAACTATAAAACTTATTTTAGGACTACAAAGTATTGATAAAGGAAAAGTAACTATCAATGGTTTTGATGTGAAAAAAAACTTTGTAAAATCAATTGAAAAAGTCGGAGCAATTGTTGAAAGTCCTGATACATATATGTACCTAACAGGATGGCAAAATTTAAAATTAACGGCAAATTTATACAAAGATGTTAGTGATGAAAAAATAAAAGAAATCGTAAAACTTGTAGATTTAGAAGGAAGAATTAACGATAAAGTTAGCAAATATTCATTAGGTATGCGTCAAAGATTAGGAATAGCTAGAGCCTTAATCAATGAACCAAATGTTTTGATTTTAGATGAACCCACAAATGGGTTAGATCCAGAAGGAATAAAAGATTTAAGAAACCTTCTAAAAAAGTTAGCTAAAGAAGGACTGGGAATACTAATATCTAGTCATAATTTAGCAGAGTTAGAAAGTTTTTGTAATAAAGTATTAATTATAGATAATGGAACAATTATAGAAACTAGTGAAGTAAAAGAATTTAAAAATAATGGTAATAAATATACATTTAATGTAAGCAATACTAAAGATTTAGATATTGAAGGAATATATGAAGTAGCAAAAGATAAATTTAGTTATAATGGTGAAAAAGAAGATATTGCAAGTATTGTTAAAACATTAGTCAAAAAAAATATTGATGTATATGAAGTAAAAATGGAAGAATTAACTCTTGAAGAAGCATTCCTAAAAAAGACTGGAGGTAAGAAAAATGATAAAGTTAATAAAAAATGAAATATATAAAATCTTACATAAAAAGAGTACTTACATAATTATGATAATAACAGCCCTTTTTATGGTCCTAGTATCATATGTTTATTCAAAAGATAATAATTTTTATAATAACCCTTATTATCCATCCGAAGGTGATGTAATAGATAAAAAAATTGCCCAAGATATAAATTCCTATTATGAAAAATATGATAGAAGTACATGGCAATACTATAAACTGGATGAGTATTACTCTATTGCATATAATTATTATAATGCCATAGAAAATGGTGAAGATAGTAGTATACTAAAAAAAGAATACGATGATTTTAAAAATGCATTAGAGCAAGACAATTGGAAGTTTTTTGTAACAAGAGATTTAAATGAAGCAACTGAGGAGTTAAAAAAATTTGAAGCAAATAAGAATGTAGTAAAAGATAGAGAAAAAAATGAAATAGAAAATCAAATATTTGCTACAAAAGTGAAAATTGAACTATTAGAATATCGACTAAAAGAAAATATTGCTTATGGAGAAGATTATTTAAATGAAGCAATAAATGTTGTTGAAAACACAGCATATTCAGTATCAGCCTATGAAAAGGCAAAAATTGATAAGAAAAGCGAATATGAAGAAGCAGTAAAGAATTATTATGAAAACAGGTATATTTTAGAGACTAAGGAAGATACTAATAATGCTAATGATTTAAGATGTATTATAATGAATTTCTTTCAAGAATATATGTTTATGATCATAGTATTTGGTGTAATGGTTGCTGGAGCTATTGTTAGTGAGGAATACAACAAAGGAACAATAAAATCATTGCTCATAACCCCATACAAAAGAAGTACAATACTTTTATCTAAATTTATCACATCAATATTGCTTACGATAATATTTATTGTATTTGCTTATTTAATGCAAATTGTAATTGGTGGTCTATTCTTAGGATTTGATTCTTTAAAAAATCATGTCGTAGTTTACAACTTAGCAACAAAATCTTTAGAAATCATGAGCCTATTAAAATATGTTGTAATAATAACTATATGTTATTTACCTCAAATATTACTATTAGTAACTTTAGCTTTTGCAGTTTCGACAATTATAGGAAATACTGCTTTTGCCATAGCAATAACATTTGCAGGATCAATCGGAGCTAGTTTAATAAATATGTTTGCAATAGTTTATAAAGTAAAAATACTTAAATATTTTGTAACGACAAACTGGGATTTTACTCTATATTTATTTGGTAAAACTAGTAAATATGGTACAAGTTTAACACATGCAATTATTGTTTGTATTATATATTTCCTAATAATGATAGTTACATCATTTATAGTATTTAAAAGAAAGAATATTAAAAACATATAAAGGATGAAAATAATGAAGATTAAAAAAAAGGTAAAATTAAGAAAAAGAATATTTTTATTAATGGCTTTAGGTATAATGGTACCTTTGGCTTTTTCTTCATTTAAAAATATCTCGTTTGCTATGCCTGTTTTAGGTACAGACAAAGAAAGTAAAAGTAATTTAATAAATGAATATATAAATAATCTAAGCAATCTCGTAGAAAAAAAAGAGATAGACTCAAGATTTGTTAATGTAATAAGTCTTGAAGATGATAGATATATATCTAAATTATTTAACTTTAAAACTGGTGAAGAAGTAAATATAGAATCAATTATAAAACCTGAGATGGTCGAAGAATTTTGGTCTAAAGTAAATAAATTGTTGTATTTAAAATATCCAACCTTTATCGCAGATGTCTTAAGTAAAAATGATAAAACAAATACTTATTTTGTAAAAGATAATGAACTTGTAATATATTATTATGATTATGAAATTGATCCTTTACCTAATGAAGAATTATCATTACACATTAACTATAATGAAATAAAAGATTGTATGGATATAACAATAAAATTAGATAAAAGTTATGAAAATGAAGATGGTAGTAAAATAGATTTAAATAAAAAAATAGTAGCTTTAACATTTGATGATGGTCCAGGACCTTATACAAGTAGATTAATAGACATATTAAATAATAATAAAGCTCATGCAACATTTTTTATGTTAGGAAAAAATTTATCTATATATAAAGATGCAGTTAAGAAAGCTTATGATAATAAAATGGAAATTGGATATCATTCATATAATCATAAGAATTTTAAAAGACAAAAATTAGAAACGATAGTGGAAGAATTTAATGAAAGCAATGAAACACTAAAAAGTATAACTGGAGATACATTTCATTTAATAAGACCTCCGTATGGAAGTATAAATGAAAAAATAAAAGAATCCTTAAATGCATCTTTCATTCTTTGGAATGTTGATACAGAGGATTGGAGACATAAAAATACTGATTATTTAAAAGATTATGTTTTAGAAAAAGCTCAAGATGGAAATATTATATTATTTCATGATATACATAAATCAAGTGTTGATGCTATAGAAAAACTACTTCCATATCTTTATGTCGAAGGATACCAAGTTGTTACAGTATCATCTCTTGCAAATGTTACAAAAACAGATTTAGAATTACATAAATCATATCGATATTTCACTAGATGAAAATTCATTACATGTGATAACTAAAACTTAAATCAACCCCACATCTAAGGCATCATCTTTTCTAGTAATCTCATTAATCAAATAAATGGCACCACCGATTAAAAATAAAATTGCTGCAATAAGTTGTATAAATGTCGATCTGTAATTCGGATCATCAAAGTTTTTTTCCATGCTTCCCAAGTCTTCAGTTAATAAAAGCAAGAAGTACAAATAGATAAAGAATGCTACAAAGAAAATAGTTATATTAATACTTTTTTCTCTTTTATAAGCATCTTTATCTTTTTTTAATAAATAATCTCGATCTAATTTATTTGAATACAATGCAAAAACGACAATAAAAAAATATATAATCCAAATTATATCTTCATTTTTTAGTCGTTTTAGTTTTTTTTCAACATCATTCATGTTAAATAATATGCTAAAATTATTTACAATAACAATATTTTTATGTATAATTTTATATGGAAGATAGAATTAAAAAACGGAGGAAAAAATGAAAACAAGAATAATAAGTGCTATCGTTGCATTAATAATAGTAGTCCCTTTGATAGCTCTAGGGGGAATATATTATACTTTAGGTATTTGCTTAATAGCAGCCTTGGCATACAAAGAAATTATAGATTTACCTGCATCACATGGAAAAATACCTAACACAATGATTTTTATAGGATTAATATCCATGTTAACATTGATTTTATGTAATGAAGGAACATCAATTTATAAAGGATTTACATATCAAATAGTAGCTATGACTAGTTTGTTTTTGATAGTACCAACAGTATTTTATAAAGAAGAAGATTACAGTAGTAAAGATGCTTTCTTTTTACTTGGAGCTGTTTTATTTTTAGGTTTAGTATTTAATGCCTTTTTAACTATAAGATTAAGAAATTTAAATACGTTCTTATTCTTACTTATAATACCAATGGTTAATGATATCTTTGCTTACCTAATAGGGTCAAAGTTTGGTAAAAATAAAATGTGTGTTAACATTAGTCCCAATAAAACTTGGGAAGGTTCAATTGGTGGTTTAGTTTTAGGATCTGCATCAGGAATTATTTTTTATAGACTTTTAATTGGAAATATTACTTTAAAAATTGTCATTATAACGATTATTCTTTCTATTATTGGTCAAATTGGGGATTTAATAATGAGTAGAATTAAAAGAGAAAACGGTGTTAAAGATTATTCAAATATAATGCCAGGACATGGTGGTATTTTAGATAGACTTGACAGTAGTATATTTGTTTTTATTACATACATATTTTTACTTATGTTTTAAGGAGGCTTAAATTATGTGGATTATATCAATACTTATATTAATATTTATTTTAGGAATTATTATTTTAGTTCATGAATTCGGGCATTTCATTTGGGCTAAAAAGTTTAAAGTTCATATTTATGAATTTTCAATCGGAATGGGACCAATTATTCATACTCACAAAGGAAAAGATAAAATAGATTATAATATCAGAGCTTTTCCAATCGGTGGTTTTGTTTCTATGGCTGGTGAGGTTTATGAAGATGCCGATGAAAAAATAAAAAAAGAAGATTATATGTGCAATAAGCCTTGGTGGCAAAGACTAATAATTTTAGTTGCGGGTGTTGTAAATAACTTTATATTAGCAATAGTGCTTTTATTTGTAAGTAGCTTAATATGGGGGGGAACAACCTTAAAACCAGTAGTAAAAAATGCGGTAGAAAATTATCCAATGGCTGAGGCTGGTATTAAATCAGGAGATACAATTATCTCTATCAACGACCATAAAGTATCAACTTGGGATGTTGCTCAAATAATACTAGTTATGAAAAATAAAAATGATTATTATACATTTGAAGTAAAACATGAAGATGGAAGCAAAGATACTTACAAAGTAGTACCAAAGCTTGAAAAAGATGCTGATGGTAATGAAAAACATATATTTGGTGTTGAGGTAGAAAGTTACAAAGCAACTGGATTCTTCGCATCAATTAAATATGCTTTTCAAAAGTTTGGTAGTATAGTTGAATCAATGTGGTTAACAGTTAGTGGTCTTTTAACAGGTAAGATTTCGACGAGTGCTTTATCTGGTCCAGTTGGAATGTACAAAGTCGTAGATGATGGGGTAGCATTAGGTTTAAATTATATGATCTATTTAACGGCTTTTTTATCAATTAATGTGGGATTCATAAATATCTTACCATTCCCAGCATTTGATGGAGGTAGAGTTTTCTTCCTTATTGTTGAAGCTATAAGAAGAAAACCAGTTAATGCTAAATTTGAAAATACATGTCATACAATTGGTTTCTTGTTATTACTACTTTTAATGTTTTATATAACAATTCAAGATATAATTCGTTTATTTTAACTTGCATAGTTTAATAATTTATGATAATATATTGTTGACCCAAAAAAGGTATATAATCCGCTATAAATATTTTATATGATTATAGGTAATAAAATAAGGAGGTATATGATGGCAAATTTAGTTGACAAAATTGCTGAAAAACATATTCGTAAAGATGTTCCAGAATTTAGAGTTGGGGACACAGTTAGAGTTGATGTTTGGGTAAAAGAAGGAAAAAAGGAAAGAATCCAATCTTTTGAAGGATTAGTAATCGCTAAAAGAGGTGGAGGAGTTTCTGAAACATTTACAGTTCGTAAAAAAAGTGGAACAGTTGGTGTAGAAAGAATATTTCCAATAAATACCCCAACAATTGACAAAATTGTTGTAATCAAAAAAGGTAAAGTTCGTCGTGCAAAACTTAACTTTATCAAAGGAATGCGTAAAGAATATAAAGTTAAGGAAAGAAGTTAATTCTTTCCTTTCTTTCGTTTAAAGGAGAAATATTTAATGAAGGTAATAAAAGAGGTAATACCATATATAGTAATTGTGGTAGTAGTGGTATTAATTAGGACATTTATAATAACTCCGGTTAGAGTAGATGGCGATAGTATGAAAAATACATTAAAAAATGGAGATATATTACTATTATACAAATTAAGTAGTATAGATAGATTCGACATAATCGTTCTTGATGAAGAAAAAGATAATGAAAAAATAATTAAAAGAGTAATTGGACTTCCCGGAGAAACTGTAGCTATTAAAAAGGGAAAAATATATATAAATGATAAAGTAATTGATGATGAGTATGCTTATGGAGAAACAAGTGATTATAATAAAGTTACTTTAAGAGATGATGAGTATTTCATACTCGGAGATAACAGACTGATAAGTAAAGATTCTAGGTACTTTGGACCAATTAAAGATAATGAAATAAAAGGAAAAATAGTATTTAGATTATTTCCATTTACTAAAATTGGCACGGTGCAATAATGAATTTAGTTACTTTAATGTACAAATATATAAATAGATTTATAAATAGTGATGAACTTTTAGAATCTTTAGAAGAGTTAGATTTAAACAATTTTTCTAAAGAAGAAAAAATATCTATTAATAAACTTATAGATGATATAAAAACAATAAAAGATAAGACTGCAAATGAAATAGATGAAATTGAAAAAAATAGATTAGAAACTATTGAAAGAATTGTTAGTGATATTAATATAATTTTAGATTCTGATAATTTAGAAAAAGATTTAAGAGAAAAAATAGAACATAGAAAAGAATACTTATTAGAAGATAAAAAGAAAGTTAAAGATGGCGGTAAATTATATGAAAGTATCTATATTTTACTTGCAGATAACAAATTAATTAATCACTATTGGGAGTCTATAAATGATTATGAACTTTTAGAATTTATTGCTCAATATATAAGTGTTCCTATGCCACCTCAAATTGATCAAGAGAAATTTAATGACCTTGTAAAAGTTGGAATTAAAAATAATGAACGAGAATGGTTATGGCGTCTTGCTTTTAATTATAATAGAAAAAATAAGGATTTTTCTTTAATTGAAGATTATTTTATTGAAAAAAAAGATAGTTATTATTTAACTGAATTAATAAGTGCAGTTAGAGAAGATTTGGATATGAAAAAGTTAAAGGAAAAAGTACTAGCAACGAATGATAAAAAATTTATTACTAGCGTAAAAAAAACTTTGAAAGATTATGAAATTGAATTTTAATTGAAAAAATATTTAAAATATGATAATATACATAAGACTTACATGGGGGGGATATTATGGAGTTTAAGAAAGAAAATATTAAAATGCAAAATATAGAAAATGAAGTAAATAATATTTTTTCTATATTAACAAAGGAAAACAACCTAACTTTAGAAGAGTTAGATAAATTGTTTTCTAAAAACGTTGAGTTAAAAAATAAATATCTAATTCAAATGAAATCTAGAGCAGAAGATTTATATTTTAATTTTTCTGAATCAGAAAATAAAGTTAGAAATAATAGTATTTTGGCTTTTCTTTTGGTGCCGACTAATTTAGGAATAGTTATTTTTAATCCAGGGGCTTTCTTATTATCTGCTATAACGTTATATTTACTTTTAAAAAAAATATCACGCAGTAATAAAAAAATAAATTCTAAAAAAGATGAAATAAATGAAACTTGTGAAATATTAGAAAAGAAATTAGATAGTTTCCTAATAACAATCGAAAATAATGAAACTTTTATTTTTAAACTACAAAAACAGTTAAATACTAAAAAAATGAAAGAACTAGCGGCAGATAAAGCTTGGCAAGAAAAGATTAATAAAGCTAATGCTTTAATCGAAAAATTTATGGAAGATGGGATTTATCCTACAGAAATAGATTCGGAAATAGAACAATTAGCCATAAAAATGTTACAATTGGATTTAAATGTAAATTATAAAAAGTTAGAAGTATTACTTTTGTATGCCAAATTAAAAAGAATGGGACAATTAGATCTAGATGCTCCATCAGTAGTGTTAACTTTAACAAAAGATAATTAAATTAATTGTTTCTCTAGTAAGAATCTGTTATAATAAAAATAATAGAGAAAAGAAAAACAATGAAAAAAGGTTTAATTATTATATGTGCTATTATCATGCTTTCTGGATGTGATTCTAAAAAAGAAAGTATAACTAAGCCAGAAGAAATAAGTTATACAAATAAGTTTGAGTGTTCAAGAGTAGAAAAGATTAAAAAATTTGATTTAGATAATAAGAATGCTGGAAGACTAACTCAAGAACAAATGAATGAAAGACAAAATAGTCCAGTTGCTATCAATGAAAAGATAAGTAAGATATATGATTTTAACAAAGAGGGGAGCAAATTATTAGCTTTTTATGAAATCCATACATATGAATATGTAATTGATGATTACAACATGGATAAAGAAAAATCTTCTTATAGTTGTGGAGAATATGAAGAATATGGTTTTAAAAGTTGTGAAATTACAACTACCAAAAATTCTATCATAATGACTAAAGTCGCAGACATAAATAGTGATTATAATAAAGATATGGTTAGTAAGATGACTTTAGAAAGTATTAAATCTGATTATGCCAAAAGAAATATGTATACTTGTAATTAAGGGTGATTAAACACTCTTTTTTCTTTTTTTCTAACATGGTATAATAAGACTATATGAAAGAGGTAAAAAATATGTATATCGTAGAAAATGAATGCTTAGAAGAAATAAGAAAAATTTGGATTGAAAATAACTCGGGGTACATAGGCAATAACTGCAATTTAAGATCAATAAATGATAACAATATGTTAAAAGTAGTATGTAAAACGGATAATGATGTATGTGGCTATGCAGTATTATATTTTGAAAAAGATTTTTGTGAACTTGAAAAATATCCTAATTATATAGAAAATATGCCTAAAAAAACTATTTATATGTGGGAAATGGTAACATCAAAAAATCATTTAAAAGAAGGGGTAGCTTCCAAAATATATGATTATATAAAAACAAAATTTAAAGATTATACAATATATGCTGCCATCGATGAGAAAAATATTCCTTCTCTAAATTTACATATTAAAGAAAAATTTATTCCAATATATAATTTCTATAAAGAAGATGAAAATGTAAATTATATAATGCATGAATGGCATAAACAATAAAAAACTAATTTTTTACAATTAGTTTTTTTGAATATAAATTATGATTTTCAAAATAATAAAACTTATTACAGATTTCATTTATTTTTTCGTTGTGAGTTGCAATAATTAAAGTTTTATTTTTAAAATATTTTAAAATAAAGTTAACAACAACCTCTTCAGTATGCTTATCTAAATTTGAAGTTGGTTCATCTAATATATAAATATCTTTATTCATAAGATAGCTTCTTAAAATATTAACTCTTCTTTTTTGTCCTGTAGAAAGTTTTAATCCTTTTTCTCCAAGTTTTGTGCATAGTCCATCATTTAATAATAATAGTTCATCAAGTTCTAGTTCTTTCAAATAACTTTTTATTTCTTCATTATCTATATTTTTATCTAAGCACAAATTATCCTTTAAACTCATATTAAATAATTCTATTTCTTGACTCACAATTCCAATATCTAATTTGTAATCAAGTAAACTAAGTTTATCAAAATATACATCTCCATCATATGAATTGATATTTCCTAAAATTAAATTAATTAAGGAAGTTTTACCTTGACCAGATTTTCCAGTAATAGAAATTTTATCATTTTTATTTATTACAAAGTCTTTAATGTTTATGCTAAACTTTACATCTTTATAATTTATTTTTACATTATTCAAACTGATTGTATTAAATTTTTTTAGTATTTTTCTGTTATCAATTTTTTTAAATAATTGATTACATTTTTGTTTAATAGCTTTTAATTCAAAACAATTTACAATAGTAACGGATAATTCATCAAATATAAATCCCATTTCTAGATATAAAGAAATATAAAATGTAATTAGACCGAGTGTATCAACCCCATTAGCTAAATCATAAATAGCTTTTAAAAGAGCAAGTATAAAAGGAATAACGATTAAAATATTTCTTACAAGTTCCTCCAAAGAATAGCATTTAATATAATCTATATTTTTCTTTTTACATAACATTCCTTCTTCTTTAATTCTATTTTCAAAATAAGTATTATTGTTTAATGCTCTGACAGTTTTAATATTACTTATGAAATCTTGGTAAACAGAAGAATATTCATACTCTTGATCATATAATGATTCAACTTTTTTGTTTGCTTTCTTTAATATGTAAACACTCACTAAAACACATGCAGCACTCATTATTAAAGCTATAAAAAATAGTAAAACAGATTGTTTAAACAAAGTATAAAAGAAAAAAGTAAAAGATAAAATTATTCCAATATATTCAGCACTTAAAATATCCTTTACTAATGTAGAGGTCTTTTCAATAATGCTTTGTAAGTATCCAGTTTGATAATTAAATAATGTTTCAACAGGAATTTTTGTAAGTGATTTATAATATTCTAATGATTGTTCATAAGAATATTTATATAAATAGTCATCCATAACTAATCTTTCTAAGTATAACACAAAACATCTTAGAACTTTAGAAATCACAAAAATTGTAGTTACAGTAATTGCTTTTTTTAAAGTAAATGGTAATGTTAAAAATAAAGCGAAAGTAAAAGGAATAAAATAATACAAAAGATCTAAAAATGCTTCAATACTTAAACATAACAAAACTTTCTTTTTATTTAAGAGTCCAAATATAAAGTTAATATTCTTTTTCAAACCAACCATCTCCCTAGTAAGTTTATTTTATCATACAAATAAATAAAATGTTACTAATTTTTAATGCTATTTTAAAATCATTGTTTATATAAAATAATTTTGATATAATTTGAATTAAGAAGAGTAAAAAAATGAATAAAGACGAATTAATAATAAAAAATATAATTAAGTACATTAACGAGTTAGATTTAATAACCAAAGATAAAGATGAAACTTTTTTCTTTGATAATACAAACGAATTTAATAAAGTTATAAATAGAGTTATAAAAATCGGTGAATGTTTATCAAAGATAAGTGAGGAAACTAAAAATAAATATTCAAATATCAACTGGGATATAATAAAAGAAAAGGCTTTAGATGAAGAAAAAGTTGGATATGAAATGAATGTTAAAGACGTTTATGATTCAGGAAGTAAATTGTTAAAAGAAGAATTATATGAAAAGCTAAATGAGGTAATATAATATTATGGAATTAGAAAAATATAGAGAAAATGGTAGAATAAATATAAACAAAGCTAAAGAAGAACAAGTAATAAAATATAGTGATACAGAACAACGTGGGGCAAGAAAAAATAAATTTTGGTTTAATAATCATAAAATGATGTACAAAGATATATATCCTGAAACTTATGAAGATTATGCAGAACTAATTGGTTATGAATTTGCAAAATTACTAGGAATGAATTGTGCTCAATATGATCTGGCAATTTTTAATGACAATCTTGGAGTTATAACTAAAAGTATTGTAAATGAAGATAGAGAAACAATGGTATCTGGTTCTGAAATAATATCAACAGTTTATACCGATTATATCTTAATTTTATTTTATCTTTTAAATGAATTTAAAAGTTTATTAAAGAAATATAACATAAATAATTACTCAGAATATCTTATGTTAGATGATAATTTCAAAATAAGTTTTAGCAATGATTTAGCTGTATTGGTTATTAGTACAAGTATTGATTGTTTTGAAAATAATAGTGATATTTCAAAAAATGAAACAATATATAAATATTTTCAATTTTTTGAAGATGTTGAAATGATGTATAATGAAGATTTTAATCCTCAAAAAAGGGAAAAAGGTATTCTTTTAACAAATAATTTATATGACTTATGGTCCATAATTGAAATTTATTCTACTATGTTTAAATTGAAACTAAATACCGAAGAATTTATGAACGATTTGATTAATATGTTTATATTTGATATACTTACATCACATGGTGATAGACATACTGATAACTGGAGTGTTATTATTGACAAAAACACGAATGAAATAAAACTTGCTAGTATCTATGATAACTCAGGAATATTTTGCTTAAATAAGAAAAATGGAGCAATAGCAATATGTAAAAGAGTCGATCAACTTATGCATGGGAAATTAAGTGAGCCCAAAAAAATTCGAGTTACAGAAATGTTAGCCCAATCAATTAATAGTGGAGCTCCAGGACTAAAGGTTGAAATGGATGATGTTAAAAATAGAGATAAAAAAACTACTCAAATTGCTAAGTTTATCAGTCATTCATCTGATGAAGTTATAATAAAATTAGATAGATTAATAAATAGAATAGATGAATTTGCCATAGAAGGAATGTTTAAAAATATCGAAATTAAAACAAAAAAAGAAGTTCCACCAGAAGTAAAACTAGTTGTAAAAACTATTTTACAATATAATTTAAATGAAATAAAAGAATTATTGGGAATGAAAGGAAGAAGCTTATGAATGCTATAGATGTTATAAATAGATTTACTATCAAATATCTTAAAGATAGAGATAATAATTTATCTAGTAAAGATGCTAATAAACAAAATCCTATATATCAAATCTTTAGGATAACTTTTGGACTAACAAGTAAAGAGTTTGATGCCTTAGCCAAAAACTTAAGAATGGCTGTTGCTTGCAATGATTATTTAAAAGAAGCGGAATCTAATTTCTATGTATTTTCTTTTGAAATGCTATCTAAATTAAAAGAAAATTTAAAAAGTGTTGGTTTAGACGAGTTAACTATTAAAAACTTAATAATAAAATCTCCGATTATAATTTTGTTTGGTGATAAATTAGATGATGTATTCTTTCTTTACAAAGCAGATAAGTTTTATGGTTATACCATTTTAATTAATAATGAATATATGACATATATGTTTAATGCAAATGTTCAAAGTAATGTAATTACTAATAATACCATGATTGATATGATGTTAAGTAGTATTGCAAATACAAAAAAACAGGAACAATTAAAAAAACATTTTATTCAATTAGAAAGAAATTATAGTTTAAAAAACTTTTATTTTAAAACAATTAAAGATGTTAAAAAAGAAAGATAAAACACATTATAAAAGGGCTAGAAAT
Organism: uncultured Mycoplasmatota bacterium; assembly: GCA_900544625.1. GTDB lineage: Bacteria > Bacillota_I > Bacilli_A > RF39 > UBA660 > Onthocola_B. The sequence continues at coordinate 1,093 of UQVR01000022.1, read as the reverse complement.
AGTTCTTTTTTTAACTTTCTATTTTTTTATTATTATATGTCTTGATTTGTAGTCGAACGTATGTTATGATAGATGCGTTAAAAATTATAACATAGCAAGAAATATAATTAAATAAAATTTTTTACTAATTTATAAGGGGGATAAAAATAGACAATGAATTAGATTATAAATGTGCTTATGAAAAACTAAAAGATAATAAATAAAAATAATAATGTAAAGTTAAAATAAAATTAAACGGAAAAACTATGAGACATTATAAATAAATGGTATAATAAATTCTTGTAAAAAAAGAAAAAGTAAATTATAAAAAAAATACAAATAATTGAAATGGAGGTAATAATTGTTATAATTGAAACTAACTATACAAATAATGTTTTTGAAAATATAAAACATGTTGATGAATGTGGTAATGAGTATTGGCTTGCTAGAGAACTTTCAAAAGTTTTAGAATATAAAGACTGGAGAAATTTTCAAAAAGTAATAGATAAAGCTATAACATCTGCTCAAAATAGTGTTTCATTCAAAGAAATTGGGTTGCTGAGATTACCAAGCCAATAAAAACTGGTAAAGGTAAAGAGAAATTTATTAAAGTTTATAAATTATCAAGATACATTGTTATTTAATAGTACAAAATGTTGATCTCAGTAAAGAAGTTGTTGCCATGGGACAAACCTATTTTGCAATACTAACAAGAAAACAAAAATAAATTGAAAAGATAAAATAAATTTATATTAAAATGTGTTATAATTAAAAAAGATTTTAATTAAAAAAGGAAGTAATTAAAATGAACATGTATCAAAAAAGAAAAGAAAGAAAAAAAAGAGAAAATAATAGTGAAGCAAAAGTTGTATTATCTACTGGGATTAACTGGTAAGTGGAAAGTCATGAAAAAACACACTTGAATACTTGAAAATAAAAGAAAATTTTACTAAATGCTTTTTACATTTTGGGACGTTTTTTAATAAATTTTAATTCAAATTGATAAGTGTATGACTTATGAAAAACTAAAGGAAAGGAGATTATTAATGGAAGATAATAAATTAATTATATATAAAAATAGTGAAGGTAATATTATAGTAGATGCTATTTATAA
>UQVR01000021.1 GCA_900544625.1 uncultured Mycoplasmatota bacterium | reverse complement strand
ATTATTTTACTTTATATAAAAAAGATGAAATAATCAAAAGCAAACTATTCGGTGATGGTAAAGAAAATAAATTGTTTAGAAGTGCTATCGGAGATTATTTAGCAATCGCAGAAGATTCTAATAAAGCATTAGTATCAGATGGTGATGAAAGACTGGTTTCTCAACATGCTGGATATACAGATGATGAAATATATATACCATTAATAATAATAGACAAAACTTAAGAAGGTAATAAATAAATGAAATTAATATTATGTGGTGGCGGATCTGGAGATCAAAATACATTAGCCAATCAAAAACTTAATGAGATTATTGATCATAATAAACCTATACTATATATTCCTTTAGCTATGGATGAAAATGAACACCCATATGATGGTTGTTTTGAGTGGATAAACGAGGAATTAAAAAGTGTAGATAAAACAGGTATTTCAATGGTACAATCATTTGAAGACCTTGCTTCACGAAATTTACAAGATTATTCAGCTTTATTTATTGGTGGTGGAAATACTTATAAATTGCTATTAGGGCTAAAAGAAAGTGGAGCTTTTAAAAACATCAGAGATTATATCAATAAAGATGGTGTAGTAATCGGTGGAAGTGCTGGAGCAGTTATATTTGGTTATGATATAAATATTATTGCCAGTATGGATCCTAATGATGTAAATCTAGAAGATACGAAGGGCTTTGATGTATTATCGGGAATATCTATTTTTCCACATTATACAAATAGGAAATCAAAATATACTGAAGAAGAGAATAATGAACGCATGAAAATGTTTACAGACTCTATAACAAAATATTCTGAAAAAATCGGCAAAGTAATTGCTATTCCAGAAGAAGATGCCATTTACATTTCAGAAGAAGGCGTACAAGTGATAGGTACAAAGCCATATTTTGTATTTAAAAATGGAGTAAGCGAAAAAATAAATTTGTTTGATTGTGAACAAAGATTAAATAAAAAGTTATAATATTAAAATAAAAAAGCCTTTGGTTCAAAGGCTTTGATTTTATTTGGAGGAACCGACCAGATTCGAACTGGTGATCAGGGTGTTGCAGACCCACGCCTTAGCCACTTGGCTACGGTTCCAGATAAAATTATTTTAATATAATTTTGTCTATTTGTAAAGTAAATAATATAAATTATACTTAATTTTATGCAATTTGTTGTATTATATTCCTTAATTGAAAAAAAAGACTTAATATCATAAAAAGTTTATTTATCTTTTTTTACGAAAAATTTATCAATGTTTATTGCTATTTGTCAAATATTTGGATATAATAAAAAAGAATAAGGGAAGTGTGATATGAACTCCGAAGTAAAAAAGAAGTCTAATTTTCGGGAAATCTTGAAATTTCTTTCAACTATAGTCAGTTGGACTGTTTTTACTTTGCTTATGCTTGTTATGATAGCACTAGTATACTATTTCATAGCAGTTAGAATTTACGTCGCAAAAGGTAGTGGTCATGAACCTAAATTTTCGTTATATACAATAATTACACCAAGTATGACTCCGAATATCAATGTATATGATGTAGTAATTGATGTAAAAGTAGATAAACCAGAAGATATTAAAATAAACGATGTTATAACTTTTAATTCAAGTATACCAGGGGTCCATGGTGGAACCATCACCCATCGTGTAATAGCGGTTAGTAAAGACGCTGATGGAAACTATCATTATAGAACAAAAGGAGATTTTAACCTTGTAGATGATGGGGTAGATGTAGAATTTAAAAGTATCGTAGGTAAAGTCGCATTAAGAATACCACAACTTGGAAGAGCACAAGCATTCTTAGCTACAAAAACAGGATGGTTATTTTGTGTTTTAGTACCAGCCTTATATGTTATAATTAAGGATATTCTTAAAATAATAAGATTAAAAAGCGATAATGGTAAAGGAAAATTTAGTAAGTTTTTAAATAGACCTTTAATATCATTTAAAAAAAGGAAACTATTACCTTATACTCCAAAAGATGAAACTATTGATCAACCAATTATTACTAAAGAAGAAATTCCAAAACAAATAATCATTCCACAAGAAGTAATTTTAGAACAACCAATTTTACCAAAAAATGAAGTTCAAGAACAGCCTATAATCTTAAAAGATGAAAAAGAAGAAATATTTGTTCCTGAAAGTAAAAAAAAGGTGATGGATTTCTATGACGATGAAGACGATGATGATTTTGATTTGCCATCATTAAAGTAAAGTGTCAAGTTTGGCACTTTTTTTGTTCTAATTTTTGACGAATAAAATAGAATATGATAAGATAAGGATAATAAAAGGAGGAATGCCTAGGAAATATGTCTAAACTTTTAATAATTTTATAAAGGAGGATAAATGAAAAAAATTATTAAAAACTATAAAGGAACATTAATACTCTTAGGTATGGTAATTATTGGTGTAATATGTGGATTAGTATTTAAAGAAAAAGCCCAAGTGGTAAAACCTCTAGGAGATCTGTTTTTAAATCTACTTTTAGTAATAATTGTTCCTTTAATATTCTTTACAATCACATCATCCATTTCTAAAATGAATGAAAAGAAAAGGTTAAGTAAAATATTAACCAGTACAATAATAATATTTTTAATAACATCTATTATCGCGGTATTATTTGGTTTTTTAACAACATCTTTTACTAATTTAGTAAATCCTAATGATACCGATGCTATTAAGGAAGTTTTTGACAATACAGTAAAAGAAGATATAGAACTAAATATTTTAGAAAGAACAGTAAATGTATTATCAACTAATTCATTTGCAGGACTTTTATCAACAAACAATTTAATTGCTTTAATAATAATGTCGGTGTTATTTGGCTTAGCTATAAATAAAGCTGGAGCAAAAGGAAGAAAGATTGCTGAACTATTTGATTCATTTAGTGAAGTAATGTACAAATTAGTTGAAATAATAATGTATTATGCTCCGATAGGACTGGGTTGCTATTTTGCTAGTTTGGTAGGAACTTTAGGTAGTACGATAGCAATTGGTTTTTTAAAAACTTTTGTAATTTATACAATAGTATGTCTTGTATTTATGGCATTATTTTATACTCTCTATGCTTTTATAGCTGCTGGAAAAAAAGGTGTTAAAGCATTTTGGAAAAATATAATTCCATCAGCTTTAACTAGCTTAGGAACGTGTTCATCAGCTGCAAGCGTACCAGTAAATATAGAATGTACTAAGAAAATAGGAGTTCCAACAGATATTGCTGAAACTACAGTTTCATTAGGAACAAGTTTTCATAAAGATGGTTCATGTATAGGAAGTGTATTTAAAATAATGTTTTTAGTTAGTTTATTTGGAACTTCACTTTCAACTTTTGGGGATATATCTAAAGTGCTTGGAATTGCTTTACTTGCAACTTTATTAGTAACTGCAGTACCTATTGGTGGTGGCACAATAAGTGAAATGTTAATTTTAACTATGATGAACTATAATGTAGCGGCCTTACCAATCTTAACTATCATAGCAACTATTATTGATGCCCCAGCAACGCTTTTAAATGTTGTCGGAGATTCAGCATCAGCTATGTTAGTTGCAAGAACTGTCGAAGGCAAAAATTGGATTGAAAAGAAATAAGAAAAAAATTTGCAAATCTTACTTTGCAAATTTTTTTTGTACAGGTTATACTTTGGTTTGTAAATAAAATAATAAAAGAAGATGACATCAAATCGATTAAAAACTTAGATGTTAAAAGTATGTATCAAGTCCTAAAAAATAGCAAAACACTTAAAAACATACCAATTAATAAATTTGCGTGAGTCCTAAAATACAAATCAAAATGGTTAGGTAAAAAAGTAATTGAGATAAATAAATATTATCCAAAGTAATCAAAATTGTAATAAATGTGGATTTAAAAATGAAAAAGTAAAGAATTTAAGTGTAAGAAAAGGGGTATGTCCAAGATGTGGATTAATACATGATAGAGGTATAAATGCAAGTATAAATATAATGTTTGAAGGATTAAAAATATATATGAAAAGTTATTTAATATAGAAAAAGAACAAAATAAAAAAAGTTGAGTGGCGACCATCCAAAGTTGGTCTGTGGAGATACTTAGGTTTTCAGTGAAACCAAAAAAGTGTTACCACGAGGTAACACAGATACTTGAATTTCGTTAGAAATATAAGTTTTGTTCTGAAATTTATAAAAAATACTTTTCCTTAAAATATCATTGTGATATAATAGAAACATAAGTTACCATAGGTAAACAATTAAAGTGAGGTGGATGTATGCCAGCGGTAGTAGAATTATCAAAAGATAGAATTGTAAAAGTTGCAGTAAAAATGGTAAATGAAAAGGGATGGGATAGCATAAACGCTCGAAGTCTAGCGGCATCTCTCGGAGTATCTACAAAACCACTATATCGTATATATAGTAATATGGACGAAATTAAAGAAGATATTTATAAAGAAATATCACACCAATATGATGAATTTTTAACAAGCAGAATAGATTCTAAAAAAGCATTGTTAACATTATGTATTGCCTATGTCGAATTTGCCCAAGAATATAAAAATTTATTTATTAGCTTATTTTTAAGTAATAATTTAAAATGGAAAACTATAGAAAATGTTTTAGATGAAAAATGGAATCAAGGCGCAATAATAAATCTTGTTAATAAACATGGATATAGTTTCGAAGAAGCAAAAAATTTATTTATGAATATGTGGTTATATGCCAATGGTTTAGCAACATTAATTGCTACGAATGAAATAAAAATAGAAGAACAAGAAATTCTAGTAAAGCTAGTTAAATTTTATAAAATATTAGTTAAAGGTGAATAATGAATAGAATTGAAATAAAGCCTAACAATGTGAGTATAGATAGAATTGAAGAAAAATGTATTAATTGTGGAATGTGTAAAAAAACATGTAATAGTATAAATAATCTAACTGATGATTGTATTAATTGTGGCCAATGTATTTTAACGTGTCCAAGTGGGGCATTAATACCAAAATATGATTATAAAAAAGTTCTTAATTATATTAATGATACTGATTATGTTGTAGTAGCCTTTACAGCACCAGCAGTTAGAGTAGCAATCGGGGATGAATTTGGTTTTCCAGAAGGAACATTTCTTGAGGGAAAAATGGTTAGTGCTCTAAGAAATATTGGTTTTAATTATGTCTTTGATACAACATTTGGGGCAGACATTACAATAATGGAAGAAGCAAGTGAACTAGCAGAAAGACTTAAACATAAAAAAACTCCTTTATTTACTAGTTGTTGTCCATCATGGGTTTTATATATGAGAAAATATCACCAAGAAGATTTAGATTATTTAAGTACTTGTAAAAGCCCAATAGCAATGGAAGCAATAATGGTAAAATCGTATTTTTCAGAGATGTATGAAATACCTAAAGAAAAGATAATAACAGTTTCAATTGCTCCGTGTGTAGCAAAGAAGACAGAAAAGATGTATTATCCAGAAACTGATATTTCTATAACTACTAGAGAGTTATCAATGTTAATCAGAGAATCAAATATAGATTTTTGTAATTTAAAAGACGAAGAATTCGATTCATTAGTGGGTAAGTCATCATCAAGTGGTTTAATATTTGGTGCATCCGGTGGTGTAACTGAGGCAGTTATAAGAACCGCATATTATATGATTAATGGTAAAAAAGCACCGATTAAGTTATATCATTTAGATGAAATTCGTAAAGAAGAAGATTTTAAAAGTACAACAATAGATCTTGGCAAATATTATTTAAAAGTTGCCGTTGTTAACAAGATATCAACAGTAATTGAAAAATACGAAGAACTAAAGAAATATGATTTTGTTGAAGTTATGGCTTGTCCAGGCGGATGTGTTGGTGGGGCAGGTCAACCACTCGGAGCCATTAAAGATATGAAGGACATTAGAAAAAGTAGAAGTGATAGCTTATATAAAAGTGATAGCAAAGAAAACATAAAAGAAGCATATATGAGTTCAAAAATTCAAGATGCATATATATCGTATATAAGTAAAAATGATTTAGAACTTCATACTAAACATATTTCAAAAAAGACTATACAAAATGAAACAAACAAAGTATAATAAATATCGGAGGGAAAAATGAAGAAGTATATATTATTATTAATAAGTATAGTTGGAGTTTTATTTGCAACAAATGTTAAAGCTGCTAAAATAAAACTTCCAGAAAAAACAGATCATGAAATAGTAAAAGTTTATTTATTTCGTGGAGCAGGTTGTTCACATTGTTATGACTTTTTAACTTATTTTTCAGATAAGTTTAAAGATTATGAAGATTATTTCCAAATCGCGGCATATGAATCTTGGAATAATTCTACTAATCAAAAACTTATGTTAGCGGTTAAAAAAATAGTAGGTGAAGAAGAAAATGGAAGTGTACCATTTATTGTTGTCGGAGATGATTACAAGTTAATGGGATTCGGAGAAAAATCTGGGGAAGAAATAATTAAAGCTGCTCTAAAAGCATATCAAGATGAAAACTATACTGATATAGTAAAAAAAGCGATAAAAGACAATAATTTAAGTCCAAAAGCAGAAACAATTGCTCAAGCTGCAAAAGAAGAAAGTATATCTGTAAAGGATGAATATACTAAAACAGATATTACTGAAGTCTATGAAAATCACAGTGCAAAAAAAGGCCTTTCAGACGAAGCTGTTATTGCCATAGTATTTGGTGTAATAATTCTAGGTTTTGCAGGTTTAGTAGTATTATCTAGAAAGTAGGCGCTATGAAAAAAATACTTGTAACAATACTAACGGTATTAAGTATATTATTAATACCAGGTGTAGGTGCAAAGACGAAATTACCTGAAAAAACAGATCACGAAAAAGTAAAAGTATATTTGTTTTGGAGTAGTACTTGTCATAATTGCCACAATCTAATTGAATATTTTAGTAATAAATATAATATATATGAAGATTATTTTGAAATAGTTACATATCAAACTAATAATGATAAAGTCAATTCAACATTATCAAATGATATTGCTAAACAAGTCGGAGAAGATCCGGGATATGTTCCGTTAGTAATAATTGGCGATACTTATCATGTTCTAGGTTGGGATGAAAGCGTTGGAAAAAGAATAATAGATGAAGCCTTAAAAGCATATCAAGATGAAAATTATACTGATATTGTAGCAGAAAAGATTAAGAAAGATAATCTAGAAGTAACAGAAAAAACATTCACGGATGCTTGTAGCATTGCTGGAATTACCTGCAAAGGCGGAAGTTTAACAAGCTCAAGTGATGGAATAATAATTGGCGTAGTATTTGGAATTCTTATTATTGGTTTTACAGGAATAGTAATTTATTCAAAGAAAAAAATCTGAATTCTCAGATTTTTTTTATATACTAGGAAAATAATACTTTCTTTTGTAAACAAGAGTCTTGATATATGGTCAAACAAATTTTATAATTAAATCATCATTATTTAATATAGACAAGAACAAAATAAAAAAAGTAGGGTGGCAACCATCCGATGTTGGTCTGTGGAGAAACATAAGGTTTTCGGTGAAACAAAAAAAAGTGTTACCGTGAGGTAACACAGAAACTTGAATTTCGTTAGAAATTTAAGTTTTGTTCAATTCCTATAAATATTTATTTATAATATATTCTCTTCCACCATTAAGATTAACATAATATTCTTCAATTACTTCTTCTTTATTATTATTTTTAATAGAAACAGTAACTTTTAAAGTATAACCAACTACACCTTTACCAGCAGTATTAAGTACGGTAGTAATATCAGTATTTATATAAATGTTTTTAACCCCCAAATTAATTTTACTGAATTCTTTTTTTAATTTTTCTTTTTCAGAATCTTTTATCTTATTAACTGGAGCTAAAACTTCCTCATTATCATATAAATTCAAATCAATTGCACATCCATTATTTGTTACATTTACAGCTATAATATTTGTCTCATCATATTCACCATTACCATAATTACAAGTGATTGGCTTATAAGTGTCATTTTTTCCAATTGTTAAAGTAGCTTTTTGAGGGCTTGATTTATTGCCAGCATCATCACTAGCAACTATTTCTAAATCATAATGTCCTTCTTTAGTAAAGTTTCTATAATCTATTTTTTCTCCATTTTGATTAAGAGCACCATCATAAAATTCTATAATGCAATCTTTACCACTATTATCTTTACAACTTTCAACAAAATCACTAGCTTTATACGATTCACCAACATTTATTTTATGGCTTTTTGTTTCTAGTACAGGGCTTTCTGTATCAACAATTTCAATTTTTGAATAATATTTTTTATTGTAAATAGTTATTGTTACATCATAAGTTCCCACTTTATCAAATACGACTTTATCATAATTTATTTTAATATCTTTTTCTTTAACATTTTCAAGTTTTTCAAAAAATAAATCTTGATTAACATCTTTATTATTTATTTCTACTGCTATTTTTTCCCTAAGTTTAACGCTAACATCTTTATGATTATTTTTGGCATAAACAGTTAATAAAACCCCTACAAAAATAACAATAATCACACCAATAACCGCAAAAATTACTGTTTTGGAAATACTAGAAGTTTTACTTTTTTTACCTTTTTTTACCTTCTGATTAAAAAACTTTGCCATTCACATCATCCCTATCTTTAATAATATTACCATATTTTTTAATTTCTTCCAATAAAAAGAATAAAATTGGCGGATTTTTCTTGTAAAATGTGTAAAAATGTGGTAATATCGTAATTGCAAGTTTATATTTTTAATATAATTTGTTAAGTGGAGGGGATAACTTGCGGACTTGCCCTATAACCACTTACGCGAAAAAATTTTATAGGAGGTGTTTTCGTGGCTAAAGAAGTCGTAAAGAAAATTAAATTACAAATCGAAGCTGGAAAAGCTACACCTGCACCACCAGTTGGTACAGTTCTAGGACCTGCTGGAATTAACTTAGGAGAATTCTGTACTAAGTTTAATGAAGCAACTAGAGACAAAATGGGTGATGTAGTTCCATGTGAAATTTCCATCTATGATGACCGTTCTTTTGATTTTGTTCTTAAAACTGCTCCTGCAGCATTCTTATTAAAGAAAGTTGCTAAAATAAAGAGTGGAAGTAAAAAAGGAGCTAATGAAATCGTAGCTACTATTACTGAAAAAGAACTAAGAGAAATTGCTGAAACAAAAATGCCAGATTTAAATGCTTATGATGTTGAATCTGCAATGAAACAAATTGCTGGTACTGCTCGTAACATGGGTATTGCAGTAAAAGGTTTCAACGATGCTGAACTTGAAGAACAAGCAGCAGAAGCAAAAGAAGAAGAAAAAGAACAAGCTAAACGTGAAGCTGAACTAGAAAGACTTGAAGAAGAAGCTAAAGGAATGGCTGATGCAAGTGTTGAAGTTCCAACTCATGATGATTTAGAAAAATCTGAAGAAGAAACAGAAGAAAAATAATATAAAAATAAAGAATTGTCCGCTTAATGAACCACAGTTAGGAGGTAAACTATGAAAAAATATGGAAAGAAATATGTGGAAGCATCTAAAAATGTTGATAAAAATAAGGCATATACTTTAGAAGATGCAATCAAATTAGTTAAAGAAACAAGTGTTACTAAATTTGATAGTACAATTGATGTTGCAATTAAATTAAACATCGATCCTAAAAAAGCTGACCAACAACTAAAAGGCGCTTTATCACTTCCAAATGGAACTGGTAAATCTAAAAAAGTTTTAGTTATAGCTAAAGGAGCTTTTGCTGAAGAAGCTAAAAATGCTGGAGCTGACTTTGTTGGAGAAAAAGATATGCTTGATAAAATCAAAAATGAAAACTGGTTTGATTTTGATGTTGTAGTTGCTACACCAGATATGATGCCAGAAGTTGGAAAGATTGGTAATATTCTTGGACCACGTAACTTAATGCCTAACCCTAAGACTGGAACAGTAACAACTAAAGTTGGTGCTATTGTTGAAGATCTTAAAAAAGGGATGGTTACATACAAGAATGATAAATTTGGTAATATCCATACTGTAATTGGTAAAGTTTCGTTTGATGAAAAGAAATTAGCTGAAAACTTAAGTTATGTTATCACAACTATTTCTAAAGCTAAACCACAAACAGTAAAAGGAACATTTATTGAAAATATTGCTATTTCAACAACTATGGGTCCTGGAATCAAGTTAGATAAAAATAGTTTTGACATTTAATTAAAAATGTAATATAATACATGTTAGAAAAAGCGAGAACCAAAGACAGTAGGCATAAAAATAAGTCCTACCGAGGGGATACTTAAAACTACAAGATAATTTTAAGCTTCCCTTGGGAAGCTTTTCTAATATAATAAGGAGGAGAATATGGCAAGCACAAAAATTCTTGAACAAAAAAAAGAAGTTGTTAATGAAATAGTTAACAAACTAAAGTCAAGTGAAAGTGTTATAATATTCCAATATCAAGGATTAACAGTTGAAGAACTAAGCTCTTTAAGAAGAGAACTTAAAAATGTTGATTCTGAAGTAAAGGTTTATAAGAACACATTACTTAAAAGAGCTGCTGATGAATTAAATCTTAATTTAGATGACTTCTTAGAAGGACCAAATGCAATCCTATTTGGTAAAGAATTACTTGAACCAATCAAGATTGTATCAGAATTTGCTAAGAAACATGATAAATTAGACATCCGTGTAGGTGTTATCAGTGGAAATGTTGCAGATTTAGCTGTAATCAAAGAATATGCTACCATTCCATCAAGAGAAGGATTACTTACAATGCTTGCTGGTGGTATGATGCAATATGTTAAAGATTTAGCAATAGGGTTAAATCTTTATGCCGAACAATTAGAAGGGAAGGAATAGAATATGGCAAAATTAAACAAAGAAGATTTTATAAGTGCATTAAAAGAAATGACAATTCTTGAAGTTAAAGAATTAGTTGACGCAATGAAAGAAGAATTTGGTGTTGATCCAATGGCTGTTGCTGTAGCTGCTGCTCCAGCTGCTGCTGTTGAAGAAGGACCAAAAACTAGAACAGTTGTATTAAAATCAGCTGGTGGAAACAAAATTGCAGTTATTAAAATCATTAAAGAAATTACTGGTTTAGGATTAGTTGAAGCTAAAGCTGTAGCTGACAATGGTGGAAATATTAAAGAAAATATTCCTGCTGAAGAAGCTGAAGCTATTAAAACTCAATTAACTGAAGCTGGTGCTGAAGTAGAATTAGTTTAATTCTAAAATTAAAGACCACATTCGTGTGGTTTTTTACTTGATTTTAATTTTTTGATTTAGTATAATGTATACATGAAGAACATTCTTCATAAAATAAAAAAGGAACATTCGCAACACGAATGTCAACCTAGAATTTAATTTTGGTTTGACATTTGCCTAACGGCAGATGTCTAATTTTATTATTAACAACAATAAAGCTGTTATTAACAGAATAATACATAATCGGTTAAGTAGCTTAATTACATAAACTCTTTTCTTCATATGCATTCCTCCTTTCATAAGCCAAAGCCCCTGAAAAGAGGTAGACACCCGAGAAACGAACATTCCATAAAATATATTATAACAAATAAACACAACTGTTTCAATAATAAAAGGTAAAACATTATAATTAAAAACAAAATAAAAATAGCCATATTATTTTGACTATTTTTTTATTTTTTTAATAATTTCTTCGATAGTAAACCCATAATTTTTAAGTTCTAAAATATTATTATTTAAATTATCAAGTAATTCCTTAATTCTATCATTTTTGGCATTTATAATATCATCGGTTATAAAAGTTCCTTTCGTAGATTTAGTAATAATAATGCCTTTACTATCCAAAATATCATAAGCTTTTTTTACAGTATTAGGATTTATTCCTAAACTACAAGCAAGTTCTCTAATTGAAGGTATTTGTTCATTAGGTTTTAAAACATTTAAAATAACTAATTTTTCAACTCCTTTAACTATTTGCTCATAGATAGGTGTTCGTGACTGATAATCAATACTAATATTCACTAAGCATCATTCCTTTTTACAATTACCTTCATTATAACATAAATCTTTATAAGTGTTTAAAAATTTTTCAAACGATTCAACATCTTTAATAGTATATTTAAATGGAGTAATGTAATTATCATTTGTACCATAAATTAACTCAATATATTCGCCTTTATATTCATCATTATAATGTTTTTTTAAATAATTCGTTAAAGCATCATCATCTTTTTCTGAAACATACTCTAATAAATTAGTTAAATCTTTATTTCCGTTTATTATAGATATTTGTTTTGAAGTATCATTATAACTTAAAAACTTTTCATTAAGAAATGTGGTTATATAATTCATAGTTTTTTTGTTAACATTGTTTGGAATAGTTAGAATTTGATATTCATGATTTTTATAGATGTATAGTTTTATACCCAGTCTATAATTATTTTTATCAATTTTTATATTATCTAAATCTAATTTATCAACATTTAATTTATAATTATTGTAATAAGCAGCAGTAGCATTTTTATAACTAGCATTATTTATGTATTTAATATAATCGCTTAAATCGTTTTTATGAATACTCGTAAATGCATCACTTGATAAAGGCACGATTATTTGATAAGAATTATTATTTATATTAAATAATTCTGAAGTGTCGCTATGATTATTAAAACTGTTTTTTATTAAATCAAAACTTGTTACTGTCGTAGTTAAATACTCAGAATAAGCATTAGATGTTGTTAGATCACTACAATTTATAACTTGCTTTTTGTTATAAGCACTAATAATACCATAAAAACATATAGATAAAATAATGTAAGTCCAAGTAAATATTATCGCAGACTTTAATGGCTTATATAATTTCTTTTGAGTTAATAAATCATAAATTAAGTAATAAAATATTGCAGCTAGAGTAATTATTAAACCAGTAAAAATGGTTTTTTCTTTAAGAAACAAAGCATTTAGTAACATAAATGGTAAAAGTGAAATTGTTTTAACAACATAATGTAGAGATTCGTTTTTAAATCCTGCTGTTATATTTTCCATTTTTCTTCTTTTAAATAAAACATAACCAGCGAATATATAAATTATAGAAAGAAGAGATGTTTTAATAATGTCTGCAGTATTAAATTCTTTTTTTAGAATATAGCTACTTGGTAATGTCAAAGGATGTTTTATATTTTTAATATGATCAACATAATATTCGTTATTATCACCCTTAAACTTTATATAAGTTTCTGTATAATTTTCTGACAACAATTTATCAACATCTAAAGTTATTGGAAAAGACCAAATTAGAATAATAGAAACAATTAAAGCAGTAATAAAGTTACCACATAAAGATATAGCGAAAGTTATTACTATATAGACAAAACTATATAAAACAAAAGTGTATATAAAATAATCGAATAATAAAAGAAAAGGGATAGACAAATTAGTTAAATTAAATAATGAAAATACAATGACATTTATTATCAATAAAACTAAAATAAGTAAAAGACCAGCCAAAATATTTGAAAAAAACAACTTTCTTTTATTTATAGGTTTTGATAAATAAAAATCTAAACTATTTTGTTTAAATAAATAATTATTCAAAATATATGCTATTACTACAGGAAATATAAAAGAAGCAAAGTAAGTCATTTTTGTTAAGTCAATTAAATTTATTACATATATTTGCTGATTTAGCATATTAAATAGATAAAGTATATTAACAATTGGAATAATAAAGAATAAAAATAATAGTATTCCAAGTGATTTTTTTATGTTTTCTTTTATAAAATTAAAATTAATTAATTTCATTAAATTCATATCCTAGGACCTCCATTTTATAAATAAATATTTCTTCTAAAGTAAGGGGTAAGTAATCAAGTATTACTGGATTCATTTTAGATAATTTATTTCGAATATTTTTATTGTCTTCCATTATAATCGTAGCTATATTACCAATTTTCTTGTATGAAAGTATTTCAAAATCTTTAAAAGTATTTTTATCAAAATCACTCTTTAATGAAATTTGAACCTTTATCATATTAGTTTTCAAATTATCAATATCACCTTCAAAAAGAATAGACCCCTTATATAACAAACCAAGATTATCACAAATATCTTCGAGTTCTCTTAAATTGTGACTAGTCATAATAATCGTAGTATCTTGTTTTGTCATTTGTTTAATTAGTAAATCTTTAAAATGCTTTCTAATAACAGGATCTAATCCATCAAAAGTTTCATCAAAAAATAAATATTTTGTATTACAAGCAATAGCGCAAAGTAACGCACATTGTCTTTTCATACCTTTTGAAAAACTAGAAATAGGTTTTGAAATATCAAGTTTTAATAACTTAGCTTCATTTTTAACAAATTCTAAATCAAAATCTTTATAAAAACTTTGATAAAATTTAGCAGTATCAATCAAATTGTAATTGTTAAAAAAGAATAAGTCATCAGGGATAAATACAATATTTTCTTTAATGTCTTCATTGTCAAATGAATTAACATTATCAATTAATATTTCGCCTTTATCAGGTTCATAGATGCTACATATTAAGCGTAAAAGTGTTGATTTGCCAGCGCCATTAGCACCAACCAAACCATAAATTGCATTATCAGGAATTGTACAATTTAAATTTTCAATAACTTGTTTATCCTTACCAAATGCTTTACTTAAATTTTTAAGTTCAATCATTATTATCCTCCATTGTACTATATGTACTAGTACAAATAAAATATAACATATAATTTTTATATAATCAAGTAGTTACTAAAAAATTTTACAATATAATTAATATTTAAAATTTTTCAAATGAAATTGACAATTACAGATGTTTCAAATATAATAGATTATTGGTGATACATATGCTTAAAAACTTAAATAATAAACTAAAAGATAATAAAGGATGGGGCTTAGCCGAAATGTTAATTCTTAGTGGAATACTTTTGTTAGCATTACTTTTAGCAGCTTATCTTATTTATAAATTATATAGTAGTTTTTAATTTTTTTTTGAAAATAATCTAGAATGTACTATAATAATTTTATAGTAAGGAGAGTTAGTAAAACCAATATACACAAAATTATTTAAAGATTATACGGAGGAAAAATGAAAGAAAATAATGAATTAACATTTATATTAACCGCAGGAATTTTGGTTTTAGTGGTATTTACTGCAGTAATAATTTATAATCTAATGCCTCAGAATGCCGAAAGTAACTCATATTATGTTAAAGTGAATGAGGAAATGAGTGCCAAAATTGAGGCACTAGAGATTAAAAATAGCGTACTTAATATTGTAACATCTGGTGATGCCCTAAAGTACTGCGTTAAATCAACTAGAAGTACACCAACAAATAATTCAATATGTTGGAAAAATATTAGTAATAACGAAGCTTCAATATCAATTTATGAATATAAAAAATATTATATATGGATAATGGATGAAAAAGGACAAATAAGTAGCCCAATGAGTATAAACACTTACAAGGATAATTAAGATGGAAACTATGTGTAAGTTAAAAGATGTTATGGATGTTTTAAACGAGAAAGGATACTTTTGTTTAGGTCATGGAACAGGAAGAAGTAATGATAGTAAAGAAGTAGTAAAATCAATTTTTGAAAATGGCCTTAGAACTAAGGATAATAGCCTGTACTATACAAGTATTGGTTTAGGTACGGGTGATTTTGATAATTTAGAAACAAAATTAAATAATTGGAAACATTGTGAATCTAAAAAAATAATTCTAATAAGAATGCCAATTGAATTTATAAATGTAATCGGAGATACCGCAGATTTAAACGGTGAAAGATATGGCGCATTTATGATTGAAAAAGCAGAAAACGGAAAGATAAGAAACTACGTAGATTCCAAATTTATAGTTGGATGTTACGATTCAGTTACTCACGAATTTGAATGCAATGATAAATTTGAACGTGTATTAAGAAAAGAAACATTAGAAACTTTACGAAAACAATATAAAGAAGCACTAGAAAAAACAAAGGCTAGACTACAAAGAATTGAAATGACTAATAATATGATTGAAAATCAATCAATAAAAGACGAAGTAAATCCAATATATGATAAATCTTTATTAGATAATTTTGATTTTGATGATGAAATAGAATGGGATATGCCAAGTACTGGCCCAAAATTATGAAATAAATAAACAGGTTAATTGACAACTAGACACTTATTTACTATAATACTTTTCAAGAAAAAATTTCATTTTACATACAAGTCTTATTTCTAAGGGGGAAAATTATGTCAAAAATATCAAATTGTTTATTAATGCTTGAATATTTAGAAAATGGTAGAAAATATAATATAAAGGAACTAGCAGAAAAACTTGAAGTGTCCGAAAGAATGGTTAGAAGTTACAAGGAAGAACTCGAAAAAGCAGGAATATTTATAGATAGCATCATGGGACCTTATGGAGGTTATGTTTTAAATCAAAGTATTAAAATTCCTTTACGCAAATTTTCTAAAGAAGATTATGAATTTTTAAAAAGTCTAGAAGTTAATGAAGAAGATAAGGAAGAGTTACAAATAATAGCTGATAAAGTTCATGGAATCTATTTTGAATCTCAAAACGAAAATATTGAATTAAAAGATGATATTAAAAATTATTATAATATATTAAATAAGGCTATAAAAGAAAAAAGAAAAGTAAAAATAAATTATTATTCATTTACCGATGGGAATTTAAATAGAATTATAAGGCCATATGATTTATTTTTATATAATTCTGGATGGGGATGTGCAGCCTTTTGCGAACTTCGTCAAGATTTAAGACATTTTGAACTTAAAAGAATAAATAAAATGGAGCTTTTAGATGAAACTTTTTAAGTAGACCAAATACTTCCTCTTTAAGTGATATAAATTACTTAAGGAGGATTTTTTATGGAAAAGAATATGAACGTAAATTTCAAAAAATTGAATAATAGGGTTGTTGATAGTTTAAAAGATACTGACTTAGAAAAATTAAATTATTTACTAAGTAAAATTGAAGGCCCGACATTAGTATCAGGTGTAGGTGGTTCAAGTATTGTTGCTTCGTTTGCATCAAAAATATTACTTATGAAGAATATGATTATAACAAAATGTGTAGAACCAAGGGATTTAAAATATTTTAAAGAGTTTATGAATGGCTATAAAAATATTTTGGCATGCAGTTACTCTGGAGCAAACTTTGGCGTTGAATTAGCATTCGACAACAATCTAAGACATTATTTGTTATCTAGTAAGGAAAATAATGAAAACGGTATAATTAGTTTAAATTATGTTTGTAAAGATCCTGAAAAAAGTTTTATATCTTTAGCAGCAACATTAATACCATGTGCAATATTATTAAATTATTATTTGGATAATGATTATCAAAGAATAATTGATAGTACAAAAGAATATGATTATAATTTCGATGTAAATTGTGATGCTTTTGAAATCTTTACAGGATTTGAAACATTATCAGCAAGCAAATATTTAGAATCTACGATGGTTGAAGCTGGTATTGGCATTCCTGTAATTCATGATAAGTATTCATATTGTCATGGTAGAAGTACATTATCAAAAACTTACAATAATATAGCAATATATTTTAATTTAGGTACAGACTTAGATAAACTATTATTAAGTGAATTAACTAAATACTATAAAGAAGTAATTGTATTAGATAGCAAGCCAACGCTTTTATCGGAGTATAACTTATTAGTAAAGTGCATGTATCTAACAAAATACATTGCCTCCCAAAAAGTAAAGGATTTATCAGGTGTAGATTATAATCCAATTGTAAAAAAACTCTATAGATTTAATAAAGGCGTATGATAATAAGAAAACAACAAATTAGCACAAAAATTCATTATTTTTTCTTGACAAACATAAGCTAATAATGATATAGTATATTTGCATTTTGAAAAGACGGGTTCTGCTTAGGTAGAACCTAGTTTAAAACAATGTTCGATACACCAGGATGTGTGTTAATGGAAAGGAGCGAAAATAAATGCCTACGATCAATCAATTAGTAAAGAAAAATCGAAGCAAAAAAACAAGAAAGAGTAAAAGTCCAGTATTAAATGTTGGATTTAACACTCTAGAAAAGAAGCAAACTGATGCAAAGAGTCCACAAAAAAGAGGAGTTTGTACTAAAGTTGGTACAAGAACACCTAAAAAACCGAACTCAGCATTAAGAAAATATGCTCGTGTTAGACTTTCTAATGGTAAAGAAATCGATGCTTATATTCCAGGAGAAGGACATAACTTACAAGAACACAGTGTTGTTTTAGTAAGAGGTGGCCGTGTTAAGGATTTAATCGGTGTTCGTTATCATATCGTAAGAGGTACACTTGATACTCACGGAGTTCAAGACCGTAAACAAGGACGTAGTAAATACGGAACTAAAAAAGACAAAAAATAATAGAATAGGAGGAAAATTAAATGCGTAAAAGACGTGCAGTTAAAAGAGATGTATTACCAGATCCTATATATAATTCAAAAGTAGTTACTAAATTAGTAAATCAAATTATGTTAGATGGTAAAAAAGGTACAGCTCAAAAGATATTATATGAAGCATTTGATATAGTTGCTGAAAAAACTGGAAAACCAGCTTTAGAAGTTTACAATGCGGCATTAGAAAATATCAAACCAGCTCTAGAAGTTAAATCTCGTAGAGTTGGGGGCTCAAATTATCAAGTTCCAATGGAAGTTAATGATGAAAGAGCTCAAACACTAGCTTTAAGATGGTTAGTTAACTATGCAAAATTAAGAAATGGAAAGGGAATGGCCATTAATCTTGCAAACGAAATCATAGATGCCTCAAATGGTACTGGTGGAGCTTGCAAAAAACGTGAAGACACTCATAGAATGGCAGAAGCAAATAAAGCATTTGCTCATTATAGATGGTAAGCACTATGGCTAGAGACGTTTCAATTGACAAATTAAGAAATATCGGTATCATGGCTCACATCGATGCTGGTAAAACAACTACTACAGAAAGAATTTTATTCTTAACTGGTATTACACACAAAATTGGAGAAACTCACGAAGGTGAATCTCAAATGGACTGGATGGAACAAGAAAAGGAAAGAGGTATTACAATTACTTCTGCCGCTACTACTTGTCACTGGAAAGGATATAGATTAAACATTATCGATACCCCAGGTCACGTAGACTTTACTATCGAAGTTCAAAGAAGTTTAAGAGTTCTAGATGGTGCTATAGCTCTAATCGATGCTCAAGCAGGTGTAGAACCTCAAACTGAAACTGTTTGGAGACAAGCAAATGAATACAAAGTACCAAGAATGATTTGTGCTAACAAAATGGAAAAGATGGGTGCTGATTTCTACTATTCATTAGATACAATTAAAAGTAGATTAGGTGCTAATGCCGCTCCAATTATGTTACCAATTGGTGCTGAACAATTTTATGAAGGTTACATCGATTTAGTTACTAAAAAAGCATACAAATATGATGGAACTGAAAAACAAGAAGTATCTGAAATGGAAATTCCAGCAGATATGGTACAAAAAACTGAAGAATATAGAACTAAGTTAATTGAAGCAGTAGCTGATTTTGATGAAGACTTAATGATGAAATACCTAGATGGTGGAGAAATAACTGTTGATGAATTAAAGGCAGCTATCAGAAAAGCAACATTATCTGTAGGATTCTTCCCAGTTTTATGTGCTGATGCTCTAGGAGACAAAGGAACACGTGCTTTACTTGATGCTGTTATCGATTATTTACCAGCACCAACTGATATTGAAGCAATTGAATGTACTGATGCAAAAGGAAACGATGTATTAAGACATCCAAGTGATTCTGAACCATTCACAGCACTAGCATTTAAGATTATGACTGACCCATATGTTGGTAGACTTTCATTCTTCCGTGTTTACTCAGGTGTTTTAAAAGCCGGTTCATATGTTTTAAACTCTACTAAAGGAGAAAAAGAAAGAATTGGTCGTATTCTACAAATGCATGCAAACCAAAGAAAAGAAATTACAGAAGTGTATGCAGGAGAAATTGCTGCAGCAGTTGGTTTAAAAAATACTACAACTGCAGATACATTATGTGATGAAAAAAATCCATGTATCATGAAAGGTATGGAATTCCCAGCTCCAGTTATTGATATAGCTATTGAACCAAAGAGTAAAAATGACCAAGATAAAATGGCTATTGCTATTCAAAAACTAGTTGAAGAAGATCCAACTTTAAGAGTTAAAACAGATACAGAAACTGGTCAAACAGTTTTATCAGGAATGGGTGAATTACACTTAGACATTATTGTTGACCGTATGCGTCGTGAATTTAATGTTGAATGTAATAAAGGTAAACCACAAGTTGCCTACCGTGAAACACTTACTCAAGCTGCTGAATGTGAAGGTAAATATATTAAACAATCAGGTGGACGTGGACAATACGGACATGTTTGGGTTAAGTTCGAACCAAATCCTGAAAAAGGATATGAATTCGTTGATGCTATCGTTGGTGGTGTAGTTCCTCGTGAATATATACCAGTAACAGATAAAGGATTACAAGAAGCTATGGCTGGTGGTATCCTTGCTGGTTATCCAATGGTAGATGTTAAAGCAACATTATTTGATGG
>UQVR01000020.1 GCA_900544625.1 uncultured Mycoplasmatota bacterium | reverse complement strand
ATTATCTGTTAAAATTATATTAAATGGTGCGGTTGAAATTACAATATAAAAAAAAATAACCATACGGTTATTTTTTTTCCAATCTATAAATGTTTATTTCTGGTTTATTATTAAATCTAAACTTAACGTTTTCAGTCCCTATACCACCAGAAACATATAATTTATTTGTGCCAACCTCATAATAGTCATCAATATACTTTTTTGCACCAACTTTTTTAATAATTCCTCCGTAAAATGGAATACGAATAGTTCCTTTTAATGAGTGACCCGAAAGAGCAATCGCGTTTTCAAAAGATAAATCGTCGATATAATCTGGGTAATGCATAAGTACTAGATTAAATACAGGTGTTAATTCTTCTTTTGTTTCTACTGTTTTTACATTTACAGTATTAATTCCAGTAATCTTAATTGGAGTAATATCTTTATAAAAAAGATAAGTTGACTCATTATCTAGAATTTTAAAGTTAGAATTGTTCATAATTTTATTAAATAAATCAATGTTTTTTTGATCATTATCACCAATAACAGAATACTTATATAAATTACAATCTAATGATTTTAAAATTTCAATGATATTATTGATATCTTTATCAGTTAAATCGTTTTTAGAATTTATTAAATCTCCGGTAAAAACTATAATATCGGGCTTTCTCTCATTGCTTTTTGCTTTAATATTTTTTAGCCTATTAATATCTTTTTTATTACTAATTAATAAATCTGATATTTGTAATATTTTAAAGTTTTCGAAGGATTCTGGCAAGTTTTCAACAAAAATCTTTTTTTCCGCTATTTTAAAACCATTAGGATTAATAAAAAAACCATCGATTATAATTAAGCCAACCAAAAAAATTATAACTATAAAAATCTTTTTCAATACTATCACTATCCTTAATAATTAAATAATAACATATTTGTATTAATATCGCAATTTGGAATTGAAAAAAAGTTGCATTTATGGTAAACTAAGACATAGGTAGGTGACAAAATGGGAAAATTTAGAAAAGTATCATTATTTATGTTATCTTTCGTAATATTGATGTCGGTTCCAAAAGCAGCGACTTGTAGTTATGAAGAACAAGCTAAATTAAATAACGAAGCGTCAAACGTTAAGGCAAACTATGAAATCAAAGAAAGAATCCTTAATAAAGATGAATATGACATTCCAGATGGCATCGAAAACGAAGAGTTTGTAGCCAAGACTGATTATATTCAAGTTAATATTTTGAATTTAACAAAAAACATATATGTTGAAGTTACAAATAATATAAATGATGATAAAAAAATATTCAGTTATAGTGATTCACAAAATGGTAATATAAAATTTGATTGGAGTGAACTAGATACTATGGTCACTTATACAATTAAGTTGCGTTCGTCAAGTAATACTGGTTGTGAAGGAAGTGTTTTAAAAACACTTTACATTTCATTACCAAGATATAATGACTATTCAACTTATGAAATATGTAAAGAAGTACCAGACTACTATTTATGTCAAAGATATGTTACATATGAAGATGTTGGATATGATGCCTTTTTTACAAGAGTTCGTGAACAAATTGCAAAAAAGGAACAAATAAAAGAAGAAGAAAAGAAAAATGATAAATGGTATAAAAAAACGATTGATTTTATTGTTGAACATAAAGTTCCATTTATTATTGGGGGAGTAACATTGGTTGTTGTTGCCGGAGGTGCAACATATATAATAATTAAAAAACGTAGGAGAAGTATAATATGAAAATGAAAAGATTGAGAAATTTATTAATATTAATTTTAATAGTTATAACATTTTGTACAACAAGAGTTAATGCTGAATCTTTTGTGGTAGGGGATAAATACACAAAAGATTGGAAAAGAGGTTTTACAAATTACGTAGATAGAAATGGAAATAACAAAATAATAATTGAAGGACTAACAATTCCAAAACCTATTAATCGAGGATTAACTGTAATCCCATATGAAATTACTAAAATGGGAACTAGCAATAAAATATTAGGATACTGTATTGATCCACACTTACAATCAGATACTACATACAAAATAGACTATATTTTAGGAGCATCTAAAGATAAGACAAATAATGCTATTGGATTGGGTGTTTTAGAAATTATGAAACAAGGATATAGCGAATTTTCCGGTATGCCAACAGTTAGTACAAGTTTATCCAATCAAGATTTTTATGTTGCAACAAGTATTGCTATAAGAGCATTTGCTATGGGTGTTGGTGGCCAAGGAAAAGGTACAGCCAGTAATAGTGAACTAATTGCTATAGCATCAGCTCATGTAAATATTGGTAGAGAATGGCTAGCACAATCAAGTTATTCGAATAGCTTTAGTGATTTAGTTAAATATAATCCTTCGTGGTTTAATAATGAATACAAATTTGTTTATGATACATCTAATAGTAAAATAGCACAGATAATGAATGTTGCTCAAAAATTATTTGATATAGGTTTAGCAAAAGCCAATGAAGTAACAAAAGGATTAAGTACAACACCAACAATAACATCAAAGTCAAGTAACCATGATACAGGAGTTAGTATAGAATTATCGTATGAAAATTTTGATGCTTCAAGGGGTGTTATTAAAAACTTTAAATTAGAATGCTCTAGTTGCAGTAATTTTAAGGTTAATGGAGAAACTCCAAGCACTAATAAAAATTATATAAATGGATCAAATGGAAAAATTAGATTAACATTTGATGTGGCAAAGCAAGGAGAAAATTGCAAAACTACAAATTATAAGATAACTTATGACTACAATGATCCAAAATTGGAATATGTCGGTGCTCATTTGATTCCAACTGGTCAAACAAATGCCCAAAATTTCTATGTAATGCAAAAAAATGAAGGCGGTTTAACTGGAGAAATAACAGGTAAAATAAAATGTAGTAATGCATGTAGTACTGAGCTTCAAACTCCAATCTGTAGTGAAGATGAAAACGATGCTATCGCAACAATAAAAGGGCCAGATAAAATTAAAACTTGTGTTTTAGATAATGAAGATGACGCAGGAAATACATATCAATTTACACCTGCAGCAGGTGGCGTGTCAAATGATTACTGTAATGTGTTCTGTAAAGAGGATTATGCGCAAATTAAAATGAATCCAATAATTAAAGATGTTAAATGTGGTGGATATTTTAAATTAACGAGTCATATTGAAGGTACAAAAACTTGTTATACAAGTGGAAATAAAACAGACAAAAGTATAGACAAGGAAAAATTCGAAAAAGACATTAAAGAAGCTGTTGCAAAAATGGTTGATGCATATAATATTTATTCATTCTATGCTGCTGCAGCAAGCACAAGCTATACTTATGAAAGAAGTAGCGATTCACATGGGGCATGCTCTGGGGGAGAAGAAGGATGTCCAACATGTAAACCACCAAAAGAAGATACAAGATGGTCATGTGGAAGTGTATCAAAATCAGTAGTTTTAGTTTCAAAAACATGGACTTTCGGTTATTATGATACTAACGGAAAATATTATGCAAATCAAACAAAATATACAACAAGAAGTGGAGAAACTTTAGTTGCTGATTATTCATCTGGTACAGCAGCAGATTGTAAATGCTGTAGTTGTAGCGGATCAGATGGTAAAGAAGTAGATCATAAATCACTTAGAGATAGTGCTTTAAAAACACTAAATTCTGCTATAAAAGAATACCAAAGAATATTAACTGATTACAATAATTGTACAACTGGATGGACGACTGACTTCTTATTTAAGCAAAAACTAAGATACTATTACGATGAAAATCATGGAAAAAATGGTAGCAACTACACCCCATACTATGATTTAATTGCAACTGATGAATACAAAGAAAAACAATATCTTACTCCAGACGGTAATCCGGAAGTTAAAACAAAAATAAGTGTTTGTACGGGAAATACAGATAATTATTATAATTGCGTCTCAGGAAATAGTTATGTTTCTCTTAGCGAAGATGAACTTAAACATAGTGGAGCATTTAAATCCGTGGCTTACACTGTTTGCGATACAACTGGATGTAAAGTAGTAAATGAATCAGTATCACAAGCTAGATTTGTAAAAAAAGAAGTTGAAAAAAAACAAGATTATATAACCCCAACTGCTTTCTATCAAATAGCAGCAAATGGTAAAATAACTGTAAATGGAGATTACACAGGTAATAAAGTTCAACTTGAAGCATTACTAAATGGATTACCAGTATCAACAAATACTGTTGGTGGCGGAGTATTTAGATTAATGATTGAAGATTTAGGTGAGTTCTATGATGAAAAAGAAGGAACAGGTCGTTTAATCGATTTCAATGGAGATAGAGAAGAAAATAGTATAGCCTACAATAATGGAGCTAATACATTTGATGGAAATTACACATGCCGTTATGAATCTCCATGTAAGCCAAAAGATTGTCCTAATTGTACATTTGAATGTATTGGAGATAGTTGTGAATGGAAACAATGCACAGGAGATTCATGTGAAGTAGCATGTAATGGATGTATAATCAATTTAGATGAACTAAATATTATACATAAAACAATATCTACAACCAATTTCCATGCTGCAAATAGAACATTTGGATATAACTGGATTACTACAAGTAATTTAGAATCTCTAAAACTACTAAATAAAAAAGCTGAAAAAACAATTACGGAAATAGAAGACGTAAATGAAATGGTATATGATAAAACTGGAGATGATTCAGAATTAGCATTTAGTATCAAAATGACACCAGATGTTATCAATACAATAAAAGAATATAATAAAAAGCATACAAAAGATGGCGGGTATATCAATGACTCATTAACATGTTATGATGCAACAATTGATGGAAAGACATATAAAAACATTTATTGTTATAGTGATTTGATTGATGAATTGGTTGATAAATATGATGATGCAATAACAGCAAATAATCGTCTTGAAAATAATGAATCAAAAAGAAAGAGTGAAACTGAATCAAGTGGTTATTGGACACTATGGAGCGGATATGTATATAACGAATCTGTTCTTGGTGGGCCATCTTGGAAATAGGGGTGACTAAATGAAGAATGCTTTCTGGGCATATTGGCTAATACTTCTTGGTATAGTAATAGTAGTTATAATGATGCTAGTACAAAATTTAACAACTACTAGTACACAAGACTATTATGTTATAAAAGAAATAACAGAAGCATCTATGATTGATGCTGTAGATTATTCATATTATAGAAAATATGGAGAAATTAAAATAAATAAAGAAAAATTTTATGAAAGTTTCTTTCGTAGATTTGCAGAAACAACATCTTTAAACACTACATATACGGTGAGCTTCTATGGAGTATATGAAGCTCCACCTAAAGCCAGTGTTGAAATAAAGAGTAAATCTAATACATTTACGGTGTTAGGTGATGCAACAACTGTTGATATGGTTGAAAGAATAGATTCAATTCTAGAAGGAAATGTCATAGACGAATAATTAAAGGAGGAATAAAAATGGGTGGAGTAAAAAATACTTTTAAAAAGTTTTTAACAAATAAAACGACAGTAACTCTAGTAGGAATATTACTGGGCTTAGGAGTTTTAGTAGGGTTTTATCTTTATAGAGTTTCTAAAGAAGTAAATCCAACCCGAATACCAGTTGCAAAAAGAGATATTGCTGCAACTGAAGAAATAACTAAAGATGATATAGAATATATCAAAGTAAGAAAAAATTTCTTAAAGAGTGCAGATGTTTATCAAACAACAACTAATTTAATAGGTAAATATGTTGCAACTGGTACATCTATTCCCAAAGGTGGAATGTTTTATACAACCCAAGTAGTTGAAAAAAAGGAACTACCAAATGCTATATTTGATGAAATACCGGAAGGATATACAATTTATCAATTAAAAGTAAATGAAACAACGACTTATGCAAATTCAATCTATCCTGGAGATAAAATAGATTTATGGCTTAAAACTACGGATAATGGTTTATTAGTATTTGGAGAATTTATTTCTAATATTGAAGTACTAGCAGTAAGAGATAGTTCTGGACAAAATGTATTTGATGTTACAAGCGGAAGAAAACCAGCATGGCTATTATTTGCAGTTAAAACAGATATGTATCGTTACTTAAAGTTTGCTGAAAATATTTCTGGAATGGTTGTTTTACCAATACCTAAAAACAATCTAGTAAATCCAGACATTGGATCAACTCAATATTCTAGTCAAGAATTAATTGCTTTAATAGATAGTCAAGTACAAAGGATGGGTGCATAAGATGAATGTGATAAATAAAATAAAACAAATGCTTTTAAATCGTAACACTGTTACGATTTTAGGCGTACTTGCGGGTGTTATTGCATTATGGTTTGCTTACACAGTTACATTAGATAAGGCCGTAAAGCCTCAAAGAGTACCAATTGCAGCAAAAGATATACCAGCAGGTACTTTGATCACGAAGGATGATATAGAATATGTTGATATAAATAAAGATGTATTAAAAAAATCTAAAATAATAACAAGTGCAAGTCAATTAATAAATTATTATGTAACTAATAATACAGCTATATCAAAAGGGGCAATGTTTTATAGTTCCCAAGTTGTTACAAAGGATAAATTAATAGAAAGAGATTTGGAATTAATACCTGAAAACTATAAAATATATTGGCTAAGTGTAGATAATACAACTACGTATGCAAACTCAATATATCCTGGAGATAAAATAGATTTATGGTTACTTACAAAAGTAAATGATAAATATGTATATGAACAATTTATATCTAATATTGAAGTATTAAGTGTAAAGGATTCAAGAGGTCAAAATGTATTTGATGTTAACTCTGGAAGAACACCAGCAGTTTTAGCATTTGCAGTACCAAATGATATGTTTGTATACTTAAGTAAGGTAGAATTTTTATCAGGAATGAAATTATATCCAGTGCCAATTAATAAAAATAATACAGATAAAGATGCTAAAACAGAAATAACTAATCAAGATTTGCAAACATTAATAGATAGTATGTCTATAACTACAAATCCTGATGAATCAAATCAAAATAATAACGAATAAAAAGAGGTGATAATTGTGAATGATGCAGTATTTTCACAAATAGATTTTGGGCCTTTAAAAGAGTTTTTGGAAGAAGATAACATTACCGATGTTTCATATTCAAATGGAGGTCAAGTTTGGCTAAAAACTCTTGATAAAGGTGTATATAGGGTAGAACGCCCTGAAATAAATAACGCTTTAATGGAAAAGCTTGCTTTTCAATGCTCCAATGTAATGGGTAAAACTTTTAATATGGCCCATCCATTTTTGGATGCCGAATCAGCAGAACTTCGTCTTAACTTTGTTCATGAATCAATTGCAACAAATGGTATTTGCTGTGTTATAAGAAAGACGCCAGCCAAAATCCGTCTGAACAAAGATAAACTCATTAATGAAAAATACGTAACTGAAGATTTACATGATTTTCTTATGACTTGTGTTGAAGGTCATTGCAATATCATAGTAAGCGGAGAAACTGGTTCAGGTAAAACCGAACTAGTTAAATATTTAGCAAGTCATACTAAAGAAAATGAAAAAATAATAACTATTGAAGATACACTTGAGCTTCACTTAGATAAAATATTTCCTCACCGTGATATTGTGGCAATGAAAACAAATAATATTGCTTCATATTCTGACGTGTTAGTAACATGTATGAGACAAAACCCAAGATGGATCTTATTATCCGAAGTACGTAGCGCAGAAGCGGTTACAGCAGTGCGTAACTCAATATCATCTGGACACAATATTATATCAACAATTCACTCAGATAGAGCATTAAATATTCCGATGCGTTTATATAGTTTGTTAGAAAATAGTCAAGATATAGATCAATTTTTAAAATCAATCCATAGATATGTACAGCTTGGTGTTCATGTAAAAGGATATATGAGTAAAGATTTAGGAAGATTTCAAAGAGAAATAATTGAAGTCGTAGAATTTTATGTAGATGAAAATAATGAAGCAAAATCAAATATTATATTTAAGAAAAGCCTAGATGGTAAATTTAGTTTTAATAATCCAAGT
Organism: uncultured Mycoplasmatota bacterium; assembly: GCA_900544625.1. Lineage (GTDB taxonomy): Bacteria > Bacillota_I > Bacilli_A > RF39 > UBA660 > Onthocola_B. The sequence continues at coordinate 13,144 of UQVR01000020.1, read as the reverse complement.
AAATATTTAATTGATTATCTTGGAGTACAAGGAGTAACACTAAAAGAAGATTATTTTGTAAAATCAAAAAAAGATAATACAAATGAATCAATAGAAAGTTTATAAGATAAGAAAGGAGTATATATATGAAATATTTAACGGAGTTAGTATGTTTATTAGTTATAGCAATAATAACATTATTATTAAGAAAAAATCCGGGTGAAAATTTATATAAATATGTAGCAGGTAAAGCGACAGTTGCATATGAAAAGTATGCTCCTTACTCATTTAAAATGGTTAGAGAAAAAGCTATAGAACTAGGCCAAGAATTTACCCCGAGACAATATTTAACCCAAGTTATTGTACTAGGTGGTCTGGCAGCATTAGTTGGATATTTTTACTTTTATAGTATTATAATAGCAATAATATATGCCATAATAGCTATAGCTACCGTACCATATTTAGCATATTTGAGATTACAAAGAGTCTATAGCGAATATATATTTGAACAAATTCAAACATATACCACCAATGTAATAATGGAATTTAATACAACCCAAAGTTTTGTAAAAGCGTTAGAAGGTGTCAGAGACTCAGGTATTCTTGAAGATCCTGTTCTAAGTGATGTTAAAAAGATGATTGAAATGTCATATCAAAATGGTACCATAGATGAATCAATTGATTATTTTAATAGCAAGTATCCATTTTATATGGTAAGAAATATGCATCAATTATTTCTACAAATTACTAAAGAAGGTGCAAGAGATTCAGGACAAGCCTTAGAAAATATGTCACTTGATATAGACGCTTTAGTTGAAGGAGTATATAGAGACCAAATGGATAGAAATAATTTCCATGGTAGATTCCTAAGATTTGGTTTAATTTTATATTTATTAGTAGTAGTTTTAAGATTTATGCTTGGTGAAGAAAACTATATTAAATTATTAGATATTTGGTATGTACAAGTAATTCTCCATGCTATTGTAATTATAAATGCCTTCTTCATGATGAGTGGAGAAAAGTATTATAATGAGGATGTGGGGGTAGAATAATGCAAATAGAAATAATTATAGTGGCAGTTATAGTATTTGGTATTATGACAATAACGGGTCAAATTAGTATAAATCAATTAATTAGTGACAATCAATTATTATTCTTAAAATTAAAAGAAAAAGACTGGGATTTCCTTGTAAGGGCAAAATATGGAAATAATATAAATCCTGACATATTATTTAATAAAAGAGTTAAAAATGCTTTAATAGTGATGACAATAGCATTTGCTATATTTATAAAAGACTTAAATGCTGTAAAAGTATTATTAATATTTGTATTAGGAATATTTATATTTAAAACATCTTACAATGATATCAAAAAATATTATCAAAGACATATGGCAGATATAGATTCAATGTTACCACATTATTTAAAGAACTTAGAAATATTAATTCAACATTATACAGTACCTGTTGCAATTGGAAAATCAATGGCATCAGCACCAGAAATTTTTAAGGAAGGCTTGCAAGAAATGATTGACTCAATAAACTCTGGAGATGATACAATAGAGCCATATATGGAATTTGCTAGAAAGTATCCAGTTAGGGATTCAATGCGTATGATGCGTTTATTATATCGTTTAAGTTTAGGTCGTCAAGAAAGAAAACAAGAACAAATTTTAACATTTTCAAGATCAATTTCATCTCTTCAACAAAAAGCTCGTGAAACAAGATATAAAAATCGTTTAGAAAAGATGGAAGGAAAAACTATGAGTATGTTGATAACTACTGGAATAGGATTAATGATTTTGCTAATTTTAGCAGTTATACAACTTATGGGGATATAAATGTAAAAAAAGTGAAAATATAATTGATATTTTCACTTTTTTAAGTTATAATAAAAATATATTAAAAAGGAGGATATAAAATATGAAGGAAGCAACAGGAGAATTAAATATGACTGTAGTTACTGTTGTAGCAATAGCAGCGGTTGGTGCGTTCTTTTATGCATTCATTTGGCCAGGAATAAAAACCGGTTTAATGAAAAATACATGTAGTAACATCTGCCCAGCAACTGAAGGGGATGGAAAAGTTACAGTAACAAAAGGAGATAATGACACATATGTATGTCATTGCGGTGATTCAAACAACACAGAAATAACTATTGATAAAGATGGAAACGCAGTAGATTATTAATAACGAGGTGAAATATGAAAGAGGCTACAGGAGAATTAAATTTGGCAGTGATTGTTGCCATTTCTATTGGAATCTTGGCAGCCTTTTTTTTCGGTGTTTTATGGCCAATGATAGATACCAGCTTTCAAAAAAATGCACAGTGTAATAAAGCCGTTTGTAACTGTTCAAAAGAAGTTAGAGAAAGTGCTGAAAATCAAACCGGATTAGCAAATAGATGTAAATGTGCAAGTACAAAAGATGATTTATTAAGTGGAGATGAAAGTAAGATATTTTATTGTCCATTTAAAGGGTAGGTGAAGAAATGAAAGAGTCAATGAGTGTAACAACAATTTTTCAAATAGTAATACTATTTATTCTTTTATTTACAGCAATAATGGCGCTAACTATTAATAATTCTAATGCTTTCGGAATAAAAGATCAAATAGTAAATATCTTGGAATCTAATGGCGGAAATTATTTAGATGGTGGATCATTAAACCAAGAAATAGTGGATTTAATTGCAGGTACATCATATAGAACAACAGGAAAATGTGATGAAGATTTTACTGGGTTTGATAGAACCGGTGCTCAAGTAAGCGAAAATCAAGAAGCATCAGTATGTATTAAAGAAATTGATGCTACAAGCGGCCTAGATAATTATTTAGTAGAAGTATTAGGAAATACTGTAGCAACAGAAGATTCAATTCCTGGAAAATATTATCAAATAGTGGTATTTTTCCAATTAGATTTACCGATTGTAAAACAAGTATATAACTTTGAATCAAAAGCCGAAACAAAAATAATGTATCAAAGGTAGGGAGGAAAATAAATGAAAGCAGTAAGTGAATCAACATGGACATTTCAAATGATAATATTTTTCATGCTTATATTTGCTTGCTTTCTAACTCTAGTATTAAGTTATAATAAAGCCTACACAATAAAAAATAGAATGCTTAGTATGGTAGAAAAATATGAAGGTATTACAAGTGAGTCATTAAAAATAATAAATGGCTATGTTTTAGAAAAAGGATATTCAACAACAGGTAAATGCGAAAGTGGTTGGTTTGGAGCTTTAGATTTAAATGGAAATGTTGAAGAAGCAAAAGAAAGTAATAAATACTATTATTGTTTTAAAGAAAATAAGAATAATAAAGGATTAATATATTATGATATTCAAGTCTTTTACAGATTTAATTTACCAGTAATAGGAAATATAGCATTGTATAAAATAAGTGGAGTAACAAAAAGTTTTGTGGGCTCAGATGATAGAATATAAGTAAGGAGTAGATAGAATGAATGTAATAGTTTCTAATAAATATCAATCATTATTAGCTAGTTTAAATATAGATGTAATAAAAAGTATAAATGGAGAATTTTCTGTTGATGATTTAATAGCCCAATTTTCAACATTTTATTATAATAAAATGATTTTAGATATAACAGCAATCAAAGGGTATGAAGATATAAATGTCATGCAAAATCTATCTGTTAATTTTGATATGTCTAAAGTTATTTTATTATTAGATGACTCAGAAAAAGTAAATTCACCAATGTATATCTCCCAATTAATATCAATGGGAATATATAATTTTACAAATGATGTTAATACAATAAAATACTTAATAGATAATCCAAATCAATATAAAGATGTTGCAAACTATCACAATATTGGGGGATTTAAAAAGCCTGTATTAAATGAAAGAGCTGTTGATAATACCAGAGGTAAGATAGGACAAAAAATAATTGGTATTAAAAATGTTACTGAACATGCTGGAGCAACAACTTTAATATATTTGCTAAAATTACATCTAGAAAAATATTATAAAGTTAAAGCAGTAGAGATAGATAAAAACGATTTTATATATTTTAATGATGAAACATTAGAAAGTACTTCAAGTTTAAATTTTGTAGACTTTTTAAGTCAAAATAGTGGTTATGATGTAATATTAGTGGACTTAAATGAAGGTAATGTTTTAGAGTATTGTCATGATATAGTTTATTTAATAGAACCAGGATTAATTAAATTAAATAAATTAATAAGACAAGATAATGAGATTTTTGAAAAACTAAGTGGACAAAAGATAGTTTTAAATAGAAGTGTTTTAAGTGAAAAAGATGTAATGGACTTTGAAAAAGAAAGTGGAAGTAAAGTGTTTTTCAATATTCCATGTTTAGATGATAAAGTAGATGATCAACAAATTATAAATAATTTCCTAACATCACTTGGTTTTAGTAGGATTGAAGGAAATGAATCATCAGGTATATTTAGTATATTCAAGTAAGGAGGTAAGGTTATGGATTTTTGTTATAAAACTGCCACAGTATGGCAAATGGTCGGAAAGTTTTTATTTATTTTAAAAATATTAATTCCTATTTTAATTATTGTGCTAGGAATGATTGATTTTGGAAAATCAGCTATATCAAGTGATGATAAAGCAATGCAAAAATCAGCTATGTCATTAGTTAAGAGAATAATAATAGGTATTGCAATATTTTTTGTTCCTTTATTAGTAAAAATAATATTTAACATGATTGGACAATTTAGCAGTGAAATGAAAAAAGATTACATTAATTGTGTTAATTGTTTAACAAGTCCATATAAAAATTGTGATACATCGTATAAAGGAGAAATATTTAATAAATAATTGACTTTACCGATATTTTAGGGTAAAATAATGTTATACAAAGGGAGGGAGTGTTATTTATGACTTTTTGTTCTGATGCACGAGATATTTTCTATACGATAGGTATGTTCATGCTAGTATTTAAAATTGTTATTCCAGTTTTATTAATAGTATTTGGTATGGTAGACCTAGGAAAAGCTGTTATTTCAAGTGATGACAAAGCTGTATCAAAAGCTGCAAAATCATTACTTAATCGTGTAATTGCAGGTGTATGTATCTTCTTCGTACCACTATTAGTAAGTATTATCTTTAAAATGGTAGGTTCATTTGGAGAAGTTAAGGATCAATTTGATATTTGTGCAAACTGTATTTCAAGTCCAACAAATTCAAAAAAATGTCCAGAATAATAAAAACAATCAAAAGGCTATGAGAATAGTCTTTTTTAATTGTATTAAAAAAAGGATTTTTAAAAATCCTTTTAAATCGTTCTATCTTCGTAATTTCCAGTTTTTGTATAACCGCTTAAATTACTATGTTTACTCCAAACATATTCTGGAGTTCTGTGTAGCCATTTAGAACTTACATTTTCTTCTATTTTTATATATCCTTTATATTTATTACTATTACTTTCTAAATCTCTTTTACATGTATCTGCTTTAGTATATAATATATTAAACTTTATTGGGGTAAATATTACATCACCAACATGATCACTTACAGTATATTTTTTAGCGCCATTATAGTTATTATATTTAACAGATATTTCAGTTGCCCAAGTTCTTTGAGAAAAATCATATTTTGTTTTATCAAAACTAAATGTAAAATTATCTTTTCCTAAAGATGCATTTTTAAATGTTGTAGCATCATTTATTTTCACTTCTTGTCTTCCAACTGGGCTACCCATATTATAATCTTTACGATTATCTATGAATGCTTGATAATCAGTAATTGAACTATAATATGTTGGATTTATAATTTTTACACTATTAACAGTACTTGGTAAATCTAAATAAAATTCATAACTAAAGTTTCTTATATCATATTTATTTGTGAAAAATCCACTTGTGTAATACGTTTTTTCATAAGGTTTACAATAATTATAAGTTTTAACTGTTTCCTTTTTGTTTTCAGCTTTTGAATGATATGAATATCCTTCAGTCCAATCAGACCATTTTACATATTCATAATAACGAACTTTCTTAACAGTATCTATTTTATTGCTATTATTATTGTTACAATTTTTTGTACAACATGTGCCGCAACAACTACCACTGCATGTAATTGTAATTGTTGTAGTAGTCGTAGTAGTTGTAGTTTTTCGATTATTATTCGAGCTATTATTTTTTTTAGAATTGGAACTATTACTATTGTTAGAATTGTTAGCTGAATTGTCATTTGATGTATTACCTTTATTATCATCTTTGGCTATACAAGAATTATTAGCACATATATTTTCTTTTTCAATATTAGCTAAAATATAATCAGATTTTTTACCACATGTTAAGTTAATTTTTAAAGCATAATTGTCTTCCAAAGTTCTTGTAGCCTGAATGTAACTATCTTTTAAATCACATGATTTTCCATTATCTGTAAAATCTAATAATAGTTTTTTATCTAGCATTTCTTCTAATGTAAGTTTTTCAGTACTTCCAATCTTTTCAGGTAATCTTGATTTGGTAAAATATTCATAGGCAACAGATTTCATTTTATCAAGATTTGTTTCAAAATCATCTTCTGGATTTTTAGTCGTAGTAGTTGTTTGTGCTACACCATTGTTTTTTGTATTAGTTTTTTTGCTATTGGCTATTTTCGAAAAAATCCAACAAGCAAGAAATATAACTAACGCAAATATTAAAAGTTTGATAATTAGAGAACCCCAATTAATATCTAAATGTTTTTTTCCTTCTTCGTACATATTTGTACCCCCTTTAAAATTTTTTCCTTTAAGTGCCACTATATTACCATAAATTGCAGTGTTTGTCAAATTATTTCGTTGCATATTTACGCTGAGTATATCAACTTTTATTTAATAATATGACAATTAGAAATTCTTTTAAAAACACCTTGACTACAAATATATGTTTGTGATATATTATTTTTGCATGAAAAATAGGTTTTTGTGCTAAAATACTAAGAAGAGGTGTAACTTTATGAATAATGATAAAATTATAATAAAAGGCGCTAGAGAAAACAATTTAAAAAATATAAATATAGAAATACCTAAAAATAAATTAGTAGTTATGACCGGAGTATCTGGATCAGGAAAAAGTAGTTTAGCCTTTGACACAATTTATGCTGAAGGACAAAGAAGATATGTTGAAAGTCTATCAGCATATGCTCGACAATTTATTGGAGTAAATGAAAAACCAGATGTAGATTCTATCGAAGGTTTAAGCCCATCAATTTCTATCGATCAAAAATCAACAAATAAGAACCCTCGTTCAACCGTAGGAACAATTACTGAAATCTATGATTATTTAAGACTATTATTTGCAAGAATCGGAGTACCATACTGTCCAACACATCATGTTCCAATAAAAAGTCAAAGTATTGAAGAAATGACTAATAAAGTAATGGAGTATAAAGATAAAACTGTGACTATACTATCACCGGTAGTCCATGGTGAAAAAGGCACACATAAAGATTTATTTGATGAACTTCGCAAAGAAGGTTTTACCCGTGTTCGCGTTAATGGAAAAAATATGAGTTTAAATGAAGAAATTACACTAGAAAAAAATATTAAAGATAATATAGATGTAATAATAGATAAAATTACCGTTGATGATGAAGAATATGGAAGAATATTTGAAGCTATAGAAACAAGTACCAAAAAAGCGGATGGAAAAGTAGTTATACTTGTAGATGATGAAGAAATATTTATGAGTGAAAAATATGCATGTGAGATATGTAATTATTCAATACCTGAATTAGAACCAAGATTGTTCTCATTTAATGCCCCATATGGAGCATGCCCAGAATGTAAAGGATTAGGAACTAAATTACATATAAGTAAAGATTTACTTATTCCTAATAAAGACAAGTCAATTGTAGAAGGCGCAATAACAGCTTTAAGTATGGATTCAACAACATATTACACACAAATTGAAACAGTTTGTAATCATTATGATATAAACATGTATGAACCAGTAAAAAATATTCCTGAAGAAAAGTTAAATTACATTTTATATGGAACAAATGAATTACTAGAATTTAATTATAAATCAAAAAATGGTAATACTAGAAATACAAAGAGTACTTATGAAGGCGTTATACCTACTTTAGAAAGAAGATATATTGAAACAAAAAGTGGATGGATAAGAGATTGGTTACAAGGATATATGGTAGAAACTGAATGTCCTGTATGTAAAGGAAAAAGATTACAAAAATCAGTTTTATCAATATATATAAATGGCAAAAATATTTTTGATATGACAGATATGTCAATCGGAGATTTATTAGCTTTTGTAAAGAAATTGAAGTTAAATAATGAAGAAAAAGAAATAAGTAATTTAATTTTAAAAGAAATTATTTCAAGATTAGAGTTTTTAAATAATGTGGGATTATCTTATTTAACACTAACAAGAAGTGCAGGAACATTATCTGGAGGAGAAGCCCAAAGAATAAGATTAGCAACTCAAATAGGATCAAAACTATCCGGAGTTTTATATGTATTAGATGAACCAAGTATTGGACTTCATCAAAAGGATAACGAACGATTAATAAATTCTTTAAAAGAAATGCGAGATTTAGGAAATTCTTTGATTGTAGTTGAACATGATACAGATACAATGTTGGCATCAGATTTTCTAGTAGATGTTGGACCTGGTGCTGGTGAATTCGGTGGGGAAATTATGGCTGCTGGAACTCCTGAAGAAGTTATGAAGAATCCAAACAGTTTAACAGGTAAATATTTAAGTGGAGAGTTAAAAATAGAAATTCCAGAAAAACGAAGAAAAGGTAATGGATTAAAAATAAGCATAAAAGGTGCTAAAGAAAACAATTTAAAGAATGTTAATGTTGATATTCCATTAAACAAATTAGTTGTTGTAACGGGAGTATCTGGCTCAGGTAAATCATCACTTATTAATGAGGTGTTATATAAAAGATTAGCAAGTGAAATTTATAATAGTAAAGTTGTTCCTGGCATTTGTAAAGAAATTAAAGGATTAGAAAATATTGATAAGGTTGTTCAAATAACTCAAGACGCAATAGGTAGAACCCCACGAAGTAATCCAGCCACTTACGTCGGAGTATTTGATGATATTAGAGATTTATTTGCACAAACTAAAGACGCTAAAATGCGTGGTTATGATAAAGGTAGATTTTCATTTAATGTAAAAGGTGGAAGATGTGAAAATTGTTGGGGAGATGGAGTAAAAAAAATAGAAATGCATTTCCTTGCGGATGTTTATGTACCATGTGACGTTTGTAAAGGTAAAAGATATAATAGAGAAACACTGGAAATAAAATATAAAGGTAAAAATATTAGTGAAGTTTTAGATATGCGAGTTAGTGAAGCAATAGAATTTTTTGAAAATGTTCCTAAAATTTACAATAAACTAAAAGTAATGATGGATGTTGGCCTTTCATATATTAAATTAGGCCAATCAGCTCCGACATTATCAGGTGGTGAAGCCGGTCGTGTAAAACTTGCTAAAGAACTTCAAAAGAAAGCCACCGGAAAATCTATATTTATTTTGGATGAACCCACAACCGGATTGCATTCGGATGATATAAAGAAATTATTGGTAATACTAAATCGAATTGTTGATAATGGCGACACAGTCGTAGTAATTGAACATAACTTGGATGTTATAAAAGTTGCAGATTATATAATTGATTTAGGACCAGATGGTGGTTCAGGAGGCGGTAAAATTGTTGCCACAGGAACTCCAGAAGAAGTTGCTAAAGTAAAAGGTTCATACACAGGTGAATTTTTAGCCAAAATACTAAAAAAATAATCAAATTTAAATAGACATTATTTTAAGAATAACGTCTATTTATTTTATATTTAGAATTTTTTGACTTATCCATAATCTTATGTTAAAATACAAATAAGTTGGAGGAAATCTTTATGGATATATTAGAAAGATTTTTAAAATATGTTGCAATAGATACTACATCAAATCCTTTAAAAGAAGAAAATCCATCAAGTGAAAATCAAAAAGATTTAGCAGAAATATTAGTTAAAGAATTAACAGACTTAGGAATTGAAGTTTACTATGATAACAAACACTGTTACGTATACGCAAAAATGTCTGGTAACAGCAATTTACCAAGTATTGGTTTTGTATCACATTTAGATACATCTTCGAATGCTTGTGGAAAAGATGTAAAACCAAGATTAACAAGAAATTACGATGGGAATGACATTATTTTAGAAAATAATGTTGTTATATCTAGTAAAAAATATATTGATTTAAAAAACCATATTGGCAAGACAATAATTACATCAGATGGAAGTACCCTTTTAGGAGCAGATGATAAAGCCGGTATAGCTGAGATTATGGATATGTTAGAATATTTTGCAAGAAATAATGACGAACATGGTGATATTTTAGTTTGTTTTACACCAGATGAAGAAATTGGTCTAGGGGTAAAAAACTTAAATACAAATTATTTTAATCCAGACTTTGCATATACTGTTGATGGCATAGATTTAGGAGAATTTTCTTATGAAAATTTTAATGCCGGGTCAGCTCAAGTAAAAATAAAGGGTGTGCCTGCTCATTTAGGATATGCAAAAGGAAGTTTCATTAATGCTTTACGAGTTGCTATAGAATTTGATAGCATGGTACCTAAAGAATATCCGGAAAATACAGAAGGAAAAGAAGGGTATTTTGTTTTACATAATTTAAGCGGAGACATTTGCGAAGTAACAATGCAATATAATATCAGAGATTTTGCAAAAGAAAATCTTATAAAAAGAGAAGAAATATTATCAAAAATAGCAAAAATTTTAAATAAGAAATACGGTAATATTATTGAAATAGGATTTAATCACTCATATTCTAACATGTATGATGCTATAAAAAATGAAGACTTATTAATAAGTGGAACTTTAAAGTCTATTTCATCATTAGGAATTGAACCTAAAGTGGTTCCTATTAGAGGGGGAACCGATGGGGCAGAAATAACAGCATTAGGTATCCCTTGTCCTAACTTAGGTGCCGGAGGTCATAATTTTCATACAATTTATGAATATGTCTGTTTAGAAGATATGATATCAACAAGTGAAATACTAAAAAGTATTGTTAAAACATTTTCTAATGAAACAACAAGAAAAAGAAAACCTTAATACATTTAAACTTATGATTGTGATTTAAAACATAATGTTACTAAGTGCCCATAGCCTATAAACACTACACTTCCATTAAAATGTGTAGTGTTTTTTCTAGAATAAAGTTTTATTAATAAAAAACAACTTCAAAATGTAAAATTTTACATAAAATTATAAACACGATATTAATAATAGATTAATTTAACAAAAATTGTTATAATAATAACGGAGAGTGAAATATGAATAAATATATTTTTACAATTGGGAGTTTTAAATTGGAATGGTATTCAGTTCTTATAATAATTGGAGCAATGTTAGGAATAACCATGATATTAAAAGAAGCTAAAAGATATAAATTTTCTACAGATTTTGTTTTTAATATGCTTTTTTGGACAATTATATTTGGAATAATTGGTGCTAGAGTTTATTATGTTCTATTTAATTTGGAATTATATAATAGTTTTTGGGAAGCTTGTAAAATATGGGAAGGTGGATTAGCAATTCACGGAGGTTTAATTGCAGGATTATTGGTTATACTATTATATTGTAAGAAGTATAAAGTAAGAGCCATAAGAATGTTTGACTTTATAGTACCAGCACTATTACTAGCTCAAGCTATTGGCAGATGGGGAAATTTCTTTAATAGTGAAGCACATGGTCCAGCGACAACACTTGCCCATTTACAAAGTTTACATATTCCGTCATTTATAATTGAAGGAATGAAAATAGATGGAATTTATTATACACCAACCTTCTTATATGAATCAATTTGGTGCTTAATAGGTTTTATAGTTATACTAATAGTAAGAAGATTAAAAATAACTAAAGTTGGTCAACCATTTGCATTATACTTAATGTGGTATGGATTAGGTCGTTTTGTAATTGAATCAATGAGAACAGATTCTTTAATGCTTGGTGGATTTAAAATTGCTCAAATTGTATCAGTTATAATGATTCTAGTAGGATTAGTAATTATAATGATAACAGGAAGAAAAGGCAGATATGAAGATCTTTATGATCAAGACGAAAATGAAGTAGTAAGATTTTAAGGAGGATTTATGTACGACATTATTATAATAGGCATGGGAATCAGTGGTATAACCGCAGGAATATATGCCAAAAGAAGTAACAAAAAGGTATTATTAATAGATAAGGGAATGCCCGGAGGATTATTAAATAATATAGATAAAATAAGTAATTACCCAGGATTAATAGATATATCAGGGCCAGATTTTGCAGAAATTTTAGAAAAACAAGTAAACAATATGGATATTCCCTATGTTTTAGAAGAAGTAAAAGATTTAGATTTAAAAAGTGAAATAAAAAAAGTAACTACTACAAATAATACTTATGAAACTAAAAAAGTGATATTAGCAATGGGAAGAAAGCCAAAATATTTAGGATTAGATAATGAGAAGGCTTTATTGGGACATGGTTTATCTACATGTGCTATGTGTGATGCTAACTTTTATAAAAATGAAGATATAGCCATTGTGGGAACTGGAAATAGTGCCTTACAAGAAGCATTATATTTAGCCAATATTGTAAATCATATTTATCTTATAAATAGAAGAGAAGGTTTTCGCGGAGAAGATATGCTTGTTGAAGAAGTAAAAAATAATTCTAAAATAGAAATTATATATAATGCAAATATAAAAAGCATGCACGAAGAAAATAATAAATTATCAGGAATATCTTTAGATAATGGAACAGACTTAAAAGTAAAAGGTGTATTTATATATATAGGATATAGACCCGCAACAGAATTTGTATCAAAAGAAATATTAGATGAAAATGGTTATGTAAAAGTAAACGATATTTTAGAAACAAATATTAAAGGTGTTTATGCCATTGGTGATATTATAAAAAAAGATACTTACCAACTAGTAACTGCAGCATCAGATGGTGCAAGAGTTGTCTATAATATGAAATAAGATTGGAGTCATTCAATCTTATTTTCATATATTTTCTAATTATTTAAAAAGAAATTTTGTTTTACATTATTTTATTTTTCTTAAATGTTAATCATTTATATGATAAAAACATTATGAAAGCAATTGACTAACATAATGTTTTTTACTATAATTTAGTAT
>UQVR01000019.1 GCA_900544625.1 uncultured Mycoplasmatota bacterium | reverse complement strand
GAACTTGACTTAGGTGCCTTAGTAGCGGGGGCTAAATATCGTGGTGAATTTGAAGAAAGATTAAAAGCTGTCTTAAAAGAAATAAAAGATTCTGATGGTAATATCATTATGTTTATTGATGAAATTCACATGATCGTAGGTTCAGGTGGAGACGGAGCCATGGATGTCTCAAATATGTTAAAACCAATGCTAGCTCGTGGGGAAATTCATGTAATCGGAGCAACAACCCTAAATGAATATCGTAAATATATTGAAAAAGATGGAGCTCTAGAAAGAAGATTTCAAAAAGTTTTAGTAAGTGAACCAAATGTTACAGATACAATCACTATTCTTCGTGGACTAAAAGAAAGATTTGAAATATTTCATGGAGTTACAATAAAAGATAGTGCCCTAGTTTCGGCAGCAACTTTATCTGATAGATATATAACAGATAGATTTTTACCAGATAAAGCCATAGATTTAGTAGATGAAGCATGTGCTACAATCAAAATGCAACTTGAATCAATGCCTGTTGAACTAGATGAACTTACTAGAAAAATAATGAGTTTAGAAATTGAAAGACAAGCATTAAAGAAAGAAAAAGATGATATAAGCAAGAAAAGAATTGATGAAATAGATGAAAGTCTTGTTACGATGAAAGAAAAAGAAGCTGATTTAAGAAGCAAGTGGGAAAGCGAAAAGATGGCAAAAACTGAAATAAATAAGAAAAAGGAAGAACTTGAACAAGCTAAATTCGCTTTAGCACAAGCTGAAAACAACTATGATCTTGAAAAAAGTGCAATGCTTCGTCATGGTAAAATTCCAGCTTTGGAACAAGAATTAAAGAAACTTCAAGAAGAAAACAAGAGTAATATTTTATCAGATGTTGTAGATGAAGAATCTATCGCAGGTATTATTTCTAGATGGACACATATTCCAGTATCAAAACTAGTAAGTAGTGAAAAAGATAAATTATTACATCTATTTGATAGACTAAAAACACGTGTTATAGGTCAAGATAATGCTTTAAAACTTGTTAGTGAAGCAATTATCAGAGCCAGAAGTGGCATTAAAGACCCAAATAAACCAATTGGTTCATTCATATTCCTAGGACCAACAGGGGTAGGTAAAACTGAAGTTGCTAAATCATTAGCTTATGAACTATTTGATGATGAAAGACACATGATAAGAATTGACTGTTCAGAATATATGGAATCATTTAATGTTTCACGTCTAGTCGGAGCTCCTCCAGGATACGTTGGATATGATGAAGGTGGAGAATTAACTGAAGCTGTAAGAAGAAATCCATATAGTATTGTCTTATTTGATGAAATAGAAAAAGCTCACAAAGATGTATTTAATATTTTACTTCAAATACTAGATGATGGAAGACTTACAGATAGCCAAGGTCGTTTAGTAGATTTTAAAAATACAATTATAATCATGACAAGTAATCTAGGTAGTGAATATATTCTAGATAATGAAGATAATGCTAACGAACTTGTAATGAATGAACTAAAAAATACATTCAGACCAGAGCTTATAAACAGAATTGATGAAATAATTGTCTTTAATTCTCTAAAACAAGATGTAATTGGTGAAATCGTTGATAAAGTTATTAAAGAATTAAATGATAGATTGCAACAAAATTACATTCGTGTAGAAATAACAAATACTGTTAGAGAGAAAATTATCGAAGAAGCATACGATCCAAGATATGGAGCTCGTCCAATAAAAAGATATATTACTAAAAATATTGAAAACTTAATAGCTCATAAATTAATTGATGAAAATATGAAAGTTGGTACAACTCTAATAGTAGATATAAAAGATAATAAATTTATCATAACTAATAAATAAATTAAAGAAGCGTCAAATTGCGTATGCGTTGTGACGCTTTTTTGGTTTTTATATTAATATAAGGTAAAATATCTGCACGTGATATTGTAATTAGGTGACTAACTATTAAAATTCAATAGTAAATTTGAAATTTTTGATAGTTTGTTCACATAGATTTTACTTTTCGTACATTGTAATTAATGTGTCTACCTATGGTTACGTGTACAACTACAATGCTGGCCTGAAGCTCGTCCGCGTGCTAGGCAAGCCGTGCAAAACTTTGCTGGAGTGGTAGGAACTAAAGATTTACTCATAGCTTTGGTAGCAAGATAAGCATTGGTTAGCGTGGCTGGTGGGAGTTAAGATCCTCCATCTAGTGCGTAATCAAAACATTATATGTGTCAACAAAAAAGAGTTGACACATATATTTTTATATGGTAATATAGTTTTAGTTATTTAAAGGAGGAAAGAAAAATGGCTGTTAAATTAAGACTTAAAAGAATGGGTTCAAAACAAAAACCATTCTATCGTATTGTTGCTGCTGATGCAAGATTTCCAAGAGATGGAAGATTTATTGAAACAGTAGGTACATACAATCCAATTGCAAATCCAGCTGAAATTTCTATTAATAAAGAAGTAGCATTAAAATGGTTAGCAAATGGAGCACAACCAACTGATACAGTAAAAGCAATCTTCAAAAATGAAGGTATATTAAAAGCATTTAATGATGCAAAAAAAGGTAAATAATTATGAATATAGTAGAATATACTGAATATTTAGTTAAAAGTCTTGTGGAAGACCCTGAAATGATTAAAGTTGAAGAATTTATGGAAGATGAAACTAAAATAATTGAAGTAATGGTTCCAGAAGATCAAATGAAATATGTAATAGGTAAGGGTGGTAAAAATGCACATGCCCTAAGAACTTTGGTTTATGCCTATGCTTACATTCATAAAATGCATAAAATTAAATTAAATATTGAGGCATTTTAAATTAAGTAGAAATACTTAGTTTTTTTCTACAAAATGGAGGGTCAAATGGTTAATGCAATTAAACTAAGTGAAAATGAAGCAAATGAAATAATTGCAAAATATTTAAGAACAATTTCAAACATAGTTGATGCAAAATTAAATTCTAATATGTACGGATACACTATAACTGATACCCTTGATTGTCATGGTAAAAGCTTTAAAAGATTAAGAGAAATAAAACTTTTAGATTATATGAGTTTATTAAAGCTATCTCTAAAAAGTGAAGGACATAATGTTGACATGATTAAACAAGTATCAGAAAAAAATGAAAATAATGAATATGAAACAATTTATATTTGCTATGTAGATTTATTAAAAAGAGGTAGATAGAGTTGAAAATATTATTTAAAAGTTTTTTAGCAGGAATTATGATTGCTATAGGGGGAACAGTATTTTTATCAATAGAAAATAAAGTTATTGGTGCATCACTATTTTCTATTGGTTTATTCGGAGTACTTATTTATAATTTAAATCTTTATACTGGAAAAATAGGTTATTTAATAACTAATTTTAATTTAAAATATATAAAAGAATTGATAATTACATTAATAGGTAACTTTATTGGTGCTTGTAGTGTTGGTTTTATTTTAAGATATACAAGAATTTATGATAAAATTTATGAAAAATCTTTAATATTAGCAAATACTAAATTAAATGATAATATTTTAAGTATATTTATATTATCAATTTTCTGTGGATTATTAATGTACTATGCTGTAAATGGTTTTAAAAAACAAACAGATTTTGGCAAGTATTTAGTTGTTTATTTAGGTGTTACAGTATTCATACTTTGTGGATTTGAACACTGTATTGCTAATATGTATTATTTTTCTGTTGCGGACATCTGGTCACTTAAAACTCTAGGATACACTGGAATAATGGTCCTAGGTAATTCTATAGGTAGTTTTATAATACCACTATGTAATTTAGTTATTAAAGATAATTAATCTATATTTTTATTTTTAATAAATTCTGTGAGCATTTTAGTAAGTGCTCTTTTTTCTATTCTAGAAACATAGCTTCTTGAAATTTTAAGATCATCAGCAATTTCTTTTTGAGTCATATCTTTAGTATTATTAAGTCCATATCTTTTAATAATAATTTCTTTTTCCCTTTTATTTAGTAATTTCAAATATTTTTCTAATAAAGAAATATTGTTTTTTAAATCAAGATCATCAAATAAATCAACATCTTTATCTTTAATAACATCAATTAAGTTAATATCATTTCCTTCTTTATCGTGTCCAATGGCATCGTTTAAAGATACTGTAGGTCCAATCTTCTTTTGACTTCTAAAGTACATTAAAATTTCATTTTGAATACATCTTGCTGCATAAGTGGTAATTTTAGTTTTTTTGTTATTTTTATAAGTATCAATTCCTTTAATTAACCCAATTGTGCCTATACTAATTAAATCATCAGTATCAACATCTTTAACATCAAAACGTTTTACAATATGAGCAACTAGTCTCAAATTATGTTCTATTAATTTATTCCTTGCTAAATTATCACCATTTAGCATTTTAGAAATACATTCTTCCTCTTCTTTATTTGATAATGGCTCAGGAAAAACATTATTTGAATATGATCCTGTGAAAAAAAGCATATCTTTAATAAGATTTAATAAATTAAAAAACATAAAAATTCCTTCTTTATAAAATTATATACAAAATATTATGTATTTATGTTATAATAAGTCTCATCGGGGGAATAATTATGGATTTTGATACAATTATAAAAGATATTGAAGAAAAATTGGAATCAGGTACAATGAAACTTGAATATTTAAGTTATATTCTAAATAAAAATAAAATTGAAGATGTTTTTACATTTATAAAAAAAATAATTGATAAGAGTTCAGTTATAGATAATTACTTATTTACTTATTTACACGGAAAAAAACAATATAGCGAAGAAGAAATCTATAAAAAGTTTGGCGATACAAATGGAGATATAATTTTTTGTTATGCATCAATAAAAGATTTAATAGTGGAAGATAATCTTGATTATTCTTATGGAGATTCTACATGTTTATATTCTGATGACTTATTCTTTAGTGAAATCAGAGAAATTCCTATTATGGATAAAAGTGTAACGAATAACTACATTGAAAAATTTCAAAAATATAAAAAATTATATGAAGAAAGTGAAAATTTTTCAGAAAAAACTGCGTATGAAAAAAAATATGTTTTTTATCAAAATCAAGTTATTGAAGGAAACATTCGTCTTATTATAAGTATTGCTAATAAAAGAATTCACTCAAATATTGAATTAAATGAATTAGTTAACGAAGGTACCTTTGGTATGATTAAGGCAATGGAAAAGTTTGATCCGACTTTGGGTTTTGCATTCTCAACTTATGCTACTTGTTGGATTAGGCAAAGTATAAATAGAGCCATTGAAGAAAAAGGAAGAACTATTAGAATTCCATCTGGGCAATATCGAATTTACAATAAATATATAGCTGCTGTTAAAACATTATCAATTAAATTAAATCGTGAACCAACTTTAGAAGAACTAGCAGATTATCTAGAAATGGATTTAAAAAAACTAACAAGTTTAGTCATAAGTTTTAGTGAAAATACCTCACTAGATGCTCCCGCAAAAGATAGTGATGATAAAGATCAAGAAAATATGTTTAATTTTTTAAGAAGTGGGGAATTTGAAGACAAAGTAGTGGATGATATTACAATAAACCATTTAATGTCAGGTTTAAATGAACAAGAAAAAAAGATTATAATATTACGTTTTATTGATAATTACACCTTAGATGAAGTTGGTAAAGTTTTTGGCTTAACAAGAGAAAGAATTCGTCAAAAAGAAAAAAAAGCATTAAAGAAAATGTATGATTTATCAAAGGTTAGTAAAAAATCACTGCTAGAATATATAAACATTCCTCAAAGCGAAATATTTAGTCTAGTGGAAAATCTAGATAATAGTTCAAAAAAAATAATTCATGAAAAATTTGGATACAGTTTAAATAAGAAAGTAGTTAAAAGTGTATTTGAGGAAAAAGAAATAAAAGCAATTTTAGATTATATAATAGAAGAATACAGAAAAAATAAAATGGAAAGAATTATGCCAATTTTATATACTCTAGAAGAGTTATTAAATCCTTATCCAAAAGAAAGTGAAGAGTACGAAAAAACAAATCATAGAATAAAAATAATTTGGGACGAAGAAGAGAAAAACACAATCATCAACAGACTATTGGTTCAAGCCTTCGGGGTAGATGGAAAAAAACCCTATAATAAAAGTGATTTTACTTCCGGAGAAAATAATTTAATTTTAAATAAACTTGAAAGATGGAGACATAAATTAAGACAATGGCCTAAAAATGTTGATAATAATAAAACTCTAGAAGAATTACTAAATAAAGCATATAATAAAGAAGAACGTGATGAAATAAATAAAAGAATTGCATATCTTTGGGAAAATCAAGATAAGACTACAATGATTTATGATATTATGGTAAAATCTTTTGGAATTAGTGGCAAGGAAAAATATAATTCTGAAAAGTTAAATTCAAGAGAAAGAAATCTTTTAGATAGCAAACTTAGTAATTGGGCTAGTAAAATTCAAAGGATAAATTTTTGGCCTTTAAAAAAAGGTGAGAACAAAAATAAAAAAACATATGATGGCAAATATCTCTGGGAATTATTACAAGTAACAAAAGAAGAATTATCAATAATTGCTAGATCATTAAATAAAGAAACAAAATTTTACGAAGTATTAATAAGAGTTTTTGGAAATAATTTTGAAAAAGAACTAAAACTAAACGCTTTAAGTGAAAGTGATTTAAAAGTTTTATATGCCAATTTACCAAATCTACGTAAAAAAGTTAATGAGCCTACACCATATTTACGTAAAACGTTAAAAGAAATATTAAACTGTGAAATACCAAATGATATCAGGGATGATTATTTACTTCAAAAAGCTTTTGGACATAATTTAGACGAACCATTTTTAAATACCTTAAATGTGATAGAAACAAAAAGGTTAACGCTTTTATTAAAAGACTTAAAAGAAAAATATAAAAATCAGAAAGAAAAAAAAGTCCCAGAAAAAGTCATGAGTCCTGAAGAAGTATTATTTTTAAATATAGTTGAAATGATGCCAGAAGATGTAAAAGAACCTTTTATGATGTACTTTGGTTTAAAAGATGGCAAAAAGTATTCCGAAGAAGATATTCAATTAACTTTAGGATGGAACCTTTGTAAAGTAACTATGAAAATAAAAGAAGGAATTAATTTTGTTAAAAACATAATAGAAACTTATGCAGTTAATTTTGATCAAAAAATTATTAATCCTGAAGAAATTTTAAAACGTTTAAAGTAAATTCATGTTATACTATATATAAGGTGATACATTTATGGTTAAAAAGTTGATATTAGTAGATGGTAATAATTTGATGTTTAGAAGTTATTATGCTACAGCGTATACAGGAAATATGATGAAAAATTCTAAAGGCGTTCCCACAAACGCCTTATTTGGCTTTGTAGGAATGATTAACAAAATAATCGCTGAAGAAAAACCTTCATATATGGCCGTAGCATTCGATATAGGAAAAAACTTTAGAAAAGAAGAATATGATTTTTATAAAGAAGGAAGAATAGATACTCCAGAAGAATTAAAAATTCAAATGCCTATAGCACGGGAAATTTTAGATAAAATGGGAATCAAACACTTTGAACTTGCCCCATATGAGGCTGATGATATCGTAGGTACAATTGTTAAAATGACTGAAAATGATAAAGATTTTGCATCAGTGATTGTATCTAGTGATAAAGACTTACTTCAATTAATAAGTGATGAAACCGAAGTTAAACTATTAAAGCAAACAGGATTTATTAGATATAATCATAAAACTTTTGTAGCAGATTATGGTATTGAACCAATAAGAATGATTGATTTAAAAGCTTTAATGGGAGATTCATCTGACAATATCCCTGGAGTAAAAGGAATCGGGGAAAAAACAGCTTTAAAATTATTACAAGAGTATAAATCTTTAGAAAATATTTATGATAATATAGATGAAATTAAAGGGAAAACCAAAGAAAAACTAGAAGCTGATAAAGAAATGGCTTTTATAAGTAAAAAAATTGCTACCATATACCGCGACGTACCATTAAATATTATCTTAGAAGATTTAAAATATGAACCCGATAATAATGAAGAACTAATCAATCTATATAAAGAACTAGAATTTTTCTCATTTTTAAAAAATATGACTGAAGTAAAAAAAGAAGAAAAATTAGATTTTCAAACAGTCACAGATCTAAATTCCAAAGATTTAAGTGAAGATTTAGCAATTGAATTAATGTTAGATAATGAAAATTATCATATAGCAAATATCGTAGGCATGTCGATTAGTGATAAAGATAATAATTATTTTATAGAAAAAGATAATGTTATTACAATTTTAAACAAGATAAAAGATAAAAATATAATTACATATGATGCCAAAAAGATTATTTGTAATACAAAAGTTAATATTAATTTTGTTGATGACATTATGATAATGGCGTATTTATTAAATCTAAATATAAAAGATGACCTTGCATATTTAGCTAATCAAGATGGAAATGATTTTGCTTATTATGAAAACATGAAGAAAAATAATTTTTCTAATTTAGAAACTGAACTTGTTAAAAGAAGTAGATATCTATTTAATAAAAGAAGTGATTATAAAAATAAATTAGCATCTAGTGAATCCCTAAATTTATACTTAAATATAGAACTTCCTTTAGTAAATGTTCTAGCAGATATGGAAAACACAGGAATTATTTGTGACAATAGCATATTAAAAGATATGTCTTTAGACCTTGAAGTAAAATTAGATTTAATAACCAAAGAAATCTACGAACTAGCAGGTTGTACTTTTAATATAGGTAGTCCAAAACAACTCGGAGAAATATTATTTGATAAATTAGAAATAGCTAAAGGAAAGAAAAATAAAACTGGATATAAAACAGATGTCAAAGTATTAGAAAAATTGGTTGATAAACATCCAATTGTTGAAAAAATACTAGAATATAGAAATTTGGCAAAATTAAAAAGCACATATATTGAAGGCCTTGCTAATTACATATTAAGTGATGGAAAAATTCATACAATCTACAAACAAACTTTAACAAGAACGGGAAGATTGTCATCAACAGAGCCAAATTTACAAAATATACCAGTACGAGAAGAACTAGGAAGAAAAATAAGAAAAGCATTCTTACCTGAAAATGATTTGTTATTAAGTGCTGATTATAGTCAAGTAGAACTAAGAGTTATGGCCTCATTATCAAAATGTCCTAGTTTAATTGAAGCATTTAATAATGATGAAGATATTCATACCCATGTAGCTAGTGAAGTATTCGGTGTTCCTGAAGAAGCCGTAACTAAAAATATGCGTAGATGTGCTAAAGCTGTAATATTTGGTATTATTTATGGAATAAGTGGCTTTGGTCTTGGAGAAAATCTCCATATATCTAAAAAAGACGCTGATGAATTCATTAATAAATTTCATGAATTATATCCAGAGGTAAAAAATTATACTGATAAATCAATCGAAGAGGCTAAGACTACCGGTGGTGTAACAACAATGTTTGGACGTAAAAGAATAATTGAAGAAATAAATAATCCCAACTATTTAATTCGTCAGATGGGAGAAAGAATGGCTATGAATACTCCAATACAAGGCTCAAGTGCAGATATTATGAAACTAGCTATGATTAATGTTTATAACAAGTTTAAAGAAATTGGTATAACTAGTAAAATTTTGCTTCAAGTACATGATGAAATAATTGTAGATTGCAAAAATAGTGAACTAGATTTGATTAAAAAAATTATTAAAGAAGAAATGGAACAGGTGTGTAAATTAGAAGTGCCACTAAAAGTGGAAATAGACACAGGAACTAATTGGTATGAAGCAAAGTGAGGTGTAAAAATGCCAGAAATAGCAGAAGTAGAAACAGTAAGAAATACATTAAAAAGATTGATTTTAAATAAAAAAATAGTTGATGTAAAAATTATTTATCCTAAAATTATTGAAAGTAATATTAGTGATTTTAGAAAGATATTACAGGGAAGACAAATAATAGATATAGATAGAAGAGGTAAATGGTTAATGTTTGATCTAGAAGATTATTATTTGCTTAGTCATTTAAGAATGGAAGGAAAGTTCTTTGTTAAAAATAGTGATGAAGAAATAGTAAAGCATGAACATATAATTATATCTTTTGAAGATCATACTGACTTAAGATATCATGATACTAGAAAATTTGGAAGAATGAATTTAGTAAAAAAGAGTGATATAAATAATGTTGAAGCAATAAAAAAACAAGGTATTGAAGCAAATAGTAAAGATTTAAATAAGAATTATTTGTATGAACGTATTCATAATAAAAAAATACCAATAAAAACACTCTTATTAGACCAAACTATAATTAGTGGATTAGGTAATATATATGCTAATGAAGTATTATTTGCATCTAGAATAAATCCTCAAAGATTAGGTTGCAATATTAGTTTAGATGAATGTCAAAGTATTGTAAATTCTTCTATAAAAATAATAAATGAAGCAATAGAAAATGGAGGAACGACTATTAAAAGTTATACTTCATCCCTCGGAGTAACTGGAAGATTTCAAAGTCACTTAATGGTTCACAAAAAAGAACACGAGCCATGTAAAATATGTAATACTTTAATAGAAAATATTAAAATTGGTGGAAGAAGTACTTACTTCTGTCCAAAATGTCAAAAATAAGGAGTCGATATGAAAAAGAATAAAAAGAAAGTAATAATTATAATAAGTATAATAATAATCTTATTATTAATAAGCATAATAACTTTAGTAATACTAAAAAATAAAAGGAAAACAAATGATTTAGATATAACAAATAATTTTTCTGTATATAAAATTAATGACAATGCACTAGATGCTTTTGATTTATATTTTTTACAAAGTAATAACAAAAATAAAAATGTAATTTATAGTCCTTTGTCAATAAAATATGCTTTAAGTATGTTAAGTGATGCATCAACCAATCAAACACACACAGAAATTGCCAATATACTTGGTAACTTTGAAGCAAAAAAATATGAAAATAGCCAAAATTTATCACTAGCTAATGCCATGTTTATAAAAGATTCATATAAAAAGAGCATAAAAGATACTTATATAAATTTAATAAAAAATAATTATAATGCCCAAATTATTTATGACTCTTTTGAAAGTGCTAATAATATTAATAAATGGGTAAAAAATAAAACTTTAGGATTAATTGATAATTTACTTGATGATACCGATGGTCTAGACTTTTTACTTATAAATGCTTTGGCAATTGATATGGAATGGAAAAATGTTTTACAACCAGTTAGTGGTAAAGAATTTTTTGATCAAGATCATTCATATGATGGCACTGACTTTAGTGTTAGCTATGCTCATGAAGAATACGGAATGTACATAGGTCCGATTATGTGTGATATTTATAGTAAATTAAAATTTAACAATAAAACGGATGTCAAAGCTATAGAAATTGGTTCATCAATTAATAACTATGATATCCTGGGAGAACTTGGGGAACAAAATATTAGAAAGACAGTCGGGGAGGCATATGAAGAATGGGTTTTAAAAGATGAATGTAATCAAGGAACATATGAAAGTACAAATTCCTATCTTGATCATTATATAAAAGAAATAGATAAAAATTATAAAGATGTTGCAACATCAACGGATTATTCATTTTATATAGATGATGATATAAAAGTCTTTCAAAAAGATTTGAAAGAATATAATGGTCTTTCTTTAGAATATATTGCATTTATGCCCAAAAAAACATCTTTAGATAAATTTATTGATAATATAAATAAAGATGAGCTAAACGATTATATTTCTAAGTTAAAAACAATAGAACTTAATAATTTTGAAAAAGGTAAAATAACTAGAATTAAGGGATTAATACCTTTATATAAATTTGTTTATGAACTAGATTTAAAAAATAATCTAAAAGACTTAGGAATTAAAAGTGTTTTTGAGCCTAGTTATGCTTCGTTAAATAATTTAACAAATAAAGATGCTTATATAAGTGAAATTTTACACAAAGCAAATATAGATTTTTCTAATGAAGGTATAAAAGCAGCCGCTGCTACTGAAGGTGGTGGAGCAGGTGATACAAATTGTGGATTTGATTATTTGTATGAAGTTCCTGTAGAAGAAATTGATATAACATTTGACCTACCTTTTATGTTTATATTAAGAGACAAAAATAGTAAAGAAGTATGGTTTATGGGTTCTGTATATGAACCAACAGAGTATAGTGAATCTGGTACATGTAGATAATGTGAGAGCATTATCTTTTTTTCTAGTAAAAATATACTTTTCATGATATAATTAGTTTACACGAAAAAACAAAGAAAAGGAGTAAGTTTATATGCATGATATTTTAAATAGATATTACAATTTATTGTTTTTAATTGTTGTAGTATTTTATAATTTATTTCCTAAAAAGATTAGACCAATAGCATTGCTTATATTTAGTTGGTTATTTTTTGCATTATTAAGTAAATATTTATTAATATTTTTGCTTTTAACAATAACTACGATATACATATCAGCCATAATAATATCTAAAATTGAAAACAAGAAAAAAGAAATTTTAAAAGAGACTAAAGAAGAAGATAAAAAAGAAATAAAAAATAAGTATAAAAATAAAAAGAAATTGGTATTAATACTATGTTTATTAATTAATGTATCATTTTTATTTGTTTTTAAGTATCTAAAGTTTTTTACAATTAATACAAATTATATATTAAATTTATTTAATGTGGGTTATGAATTTAGTATAATAAAACTAATTTCTCCGATAGGAATATCATTTTATACATTACAAGCATTATCTTATTTGTTTGATTGTTACAGTGGTAAAATCGAAGCAGATAAAAATTATATTCGTGTTGCTCTATTTATGTCGTTTTTTCCAAGCATTATGGAAGGCCCAATTGCAAGATACAGTGATACTGCCAAAGATTTGTATCAAGGAGAAAAGATAACATATGATAGTTTATGTTATGGATTACAAAGAGTATTATGGGGATTATTTAAAAAAATAATCATAGCAGATAGATTAAATATTTTAGTAAAAACAGTATTTGCGGGATATGAATCTTTTTCAGGCCCAGTTATATTTTTAGGAGCGCTATGCTACACAATAATGTTATATATGGATTTTTCTGGAGCCATGGATGTTGTACTAGGTATTGGTGATATTTTTAAAGTACGTGTTCCTGAAAACTTCAAACAACCGCTTTTTAGTAAAAATGTTTCAGAGTTTTGGACTAGATGGCATATTAGCTTAGGTACTTGGTTTAGAGATTATATTTACTATCCAATCTCTTTATCAAAACCAATGAAAAGTTTAACGCTAAAACTAAAAAAATATTTAGGTAATCATTATGGACCATTATTAAGTGGAACAATAGCCCTTTTAGTAGTTTGGCTACTTAATGGCTTATGGCATGGGGCAGGATGGACATATATTTTATTTGGCTTATATCACTTTATCATGATATCAATTGGCAATATTACAAGACCAGAATTTAACAAATTGTATGTTAAATTAAATATTTCTAAATCTAAAGTATTACATGTTTTACAAATATTAAAAACAACATTTTTAGTAATAATCGGAGAACTTATATTTAATTCAAGTACAGTAGATCAAGCATTCGCTATGATAAAAAAAATATTTATAGATTTTAGCATCAATACTTTAGAATTATCATCTTTAGGATTAGATTTACCCGATTTATTTATTCTTATAATTTCTCTAGTTGTTGTATTTGTAATTGGACTAATGCACGAAAAAAATATTAATATAAGAGAAAAAATCTTGCAAAAACCAATTGCGGTTAGATGGACAATATATTATATATTGATATTCTCAATTCTTATTTTCGGAGCCTTTGGGCCAGGGTATGATCCAGTTGACCCAATGTATGCGGACTTTTAGGGAGGCAGTATGAAAAATTTATTAAAAAGTGTATTATTTATAGCTATATTTATCTTTTTATATTATGGATTTTCTTATCTTTTACTACCTAAAGAAAATATCAAAGATTTTGGATTAATTAAAACCGCCCAATATGAAATATTAGGTGAAAGAAAAGATTCTATAGATGCCATAGTAGTCGGAGATTCATTAGTTTATTCTTCAATTATACCAATGGAAATATATAAGAAATTTGGTTTTACAGTATTTGACTGTGCAGAGGCTGCTTTTATTTTACCAGATGCATACGAGTATTATAAAGTGGCTCTAGAAAGTCAGCATCCAAAAGTTGTTTTAGTTGGTGCTAATATGTTTTTTCGAGATACTAGAAAAAGAAAATGGTACATCAAGTATGAAAGAATGTTTAAAAATATAATGCCTTTATTAAACTATCATAATAATTGGAAAAATATTTTATTTTCAGAATATGGTATAATGAGCATTCAAAAGGGATATAAATTAAATAAAAAAGCAATTCCAAGTAAACCAAAAAATTATATGAAAAAAAATGATAAGAATTATAAATTATTAGAAACAAATATAGAATACTTAGAAAAATTTGTAGAGCTTGCAAAAGAATATAATTCTAAATTGATTATGATAGGTTTACCATCACAAGATACATGGAATTATCAAAAAGACCAAGCAATATTTAATTTAAGTAAAAAATATAATTTTACTTATATAAACTTAAATAATTATGATTTGAATATTGATTGGAAGAAAGATACTAAAGATAAAGGCGGACATTTAAATTATTATGGTGCTATAAAAGCATCAGAATTTGTGGGTAATATTTTAAAAGACACAAATTTACTTACAGACCATCGTAATGATAAAAACTATAAGCTTTGGAATAAGGCTTTAGAGATGTACGAAGAAAAAATTACAAAATAACAGGGAGGTTAAAAATGACAAACAAATGGCAAGGTTATGTATTAAATGTGCAAGGTATAGTTTGCTGGAGAAAAACTATAAATGAAGATAATCAAGAAGTATTTATAAAGGCAATGATTGATGAACCATTTGAACTTTATATAGAAAAGTTAAAAGAAAAGTTAAAAGATATGAATACATCTGGTAATAGTATTGATGTTGTAACAGGAAGGATTTTTAAAATCATAGAACAAGAAGAAAGTATTATGCTACTTCCAAGTTGTATAGCTATGAATAAAAATAGTATGATAAAACATCATGATGTATTTACTAAAGGTTTATGTGTTTTAAAGGATGAAGAAAGACTAAGTAAATACACAGAAGTATCTGAAGACATTATACTTAATTCATTCTTTTGTGAAAAAATAAGTAATGAATTAGAATTATCTATCATACCTGCGTATATAATTGATAGAGAAATTCAAAAGTTTAGACAAGCAAAAGAAAATGTTAGAATAAGAAAAAATAACAAGATATGACTAATTATATTGAAGTAAATGTAAGACATATAATGAAAGGAATTATAAATGAACAAAGAAGAGTACATAAAGATTGTTAAATCAAAATTGAGTGGAAAACCAAAGAAGATAATGCTAGAACAAATCGAAAATTATTATGATGCAAAGAATAGTGAATATATATCACAAAATAGATTTGAAAACGGTGAAAATGTTTTACTAAAAAAAGGAACTTTATTACATGGAACATATAAGAATATTGAAGGATTAAAAAGTATCTTAGATGATGGATTAATATCTAGTTGGTTTACATATGGCAGATTATCTAAATATCCAAGTTCAGTTGGAGTTTGGAATTTAAAAGAAGATTGCTTATTAAAAGATTATATTAATTTTTATAGTGGTGGCACAATTGAATATAAAAACTTTGATGGTAAAAAAATAAAAACTTCAGTAATTCCATATAATGAAATGAAAAATATTATGAATGTGATAGATACAGATCAATGTTTCAGATGGTTTATAGAGCAAACAAAAGAAGCAAGATTTATGCCAAGTTTAGTTCAAAATCTTGTTCAAATTGGCATTATATTTGATAATAATAATAAATATATGGAAAATTTATTAAAATATGACATATTAAATCAAAATAACATAAATGATAAAAATGTTAAAAAATTTGTAAATCCGTATTATTACAAAAAGTTTATTAAAGATAGATTAAATAAAGATGATTTTTTCACAGATAGAGAAAGTGCTATTCTCTTCGGAATACCAGCAAATTTTATTGAAGGAATCTTAGTAGGTAGAACATATGAAAATGATAAAAATATTCTTGAAGAAATAAAGTTATTATTACCAAATTGTTATATATGTAACTTAGATGGCAAAGTAATAATAGGAAATAAATAAAAATATTAAAATAAGGGGCTTGACTTAAGCAAATATAGTGTATTATAATTAAGTCACTTGGAAAGACCATGAATGGGACAAGTATAAAAATTGAATCTTAAAGAGAGTTTTTCATTTTGGTGCGAGAAAAATATTTGCAGATTTTTATATATCACCCAGGAGTTGAGTAATTGAATCAAGTAAATTACTACGTTAATCGCGTTAAGATAATTAAGTAAATATTAAGGATGGTACCGTGCATATGCACTCCTTTTGGTGCCATCCTTTTTTAATTGAAGGAAGGAAAAATAATGGAAAAATTTAAAAGTTTAAGTAAAGATGCTGTAGATGTAACTGAAGGTAGAATCCTTGAAAAATGGAAAAATGAAGATATATTAAATAAATGTATTGAAAATAGAGAAAATGCTCCATATTTCGTATTCTATGATGGCCCAGCAACAGCAAATGGACATCCCGGCTTACATCATATGGTTGCAAAGTTTTTAAAAGATACAATATGTAAATATAAAACAATGCAAGGATACAAAGTATTACGAAAAGTAGGTTGGGATACTCATGGATTACCTGTTGAATTACAAGTAGAAAAAGAATTGGGTTTTTCAGGTAAAAAAGATATTGAAAAATATGGTATAAAAGAATTTAATCAAAAATGTAGAGAGAGTGTATGGAAAAATGAAAGTACATTTACTGATCTTACAGAAAAAATGGGACAATTTATTGATATTAAACACCCATACGTAACATATGACAATAATTACATTGAAACTGAATGGTGGATTTTAAAAAAATTCTTTGATGAAGGATTATTTTATGAAGGTGTTAAAATACTTCCATATTGTCCAAGATGTGGAACTGGACTTGCATCTCATGAAGTAGCCCAAGGTTATGAAGAAACAAGTGTTGACACAGTAATAGTACCAATGAAGAAAAAAGATGAAGATGTATACTTCTTAGTTTGGACAACTACGCCATGGACATTACTTGCAAACGTTGCATTATGTGTAAATCCAGATTATGATTATTCACTTGTTTTAAGTAAGGGTAACAAGTTTATATTAGCAACATCTCTAATTGGTAAAGTTTTAGGTGATGATGTCGAAATTCTTGATACATTTAAAGGAAGTACATTAGAATATACAGAATATGAACAATTAATACCAGAACTTTCTGTAAATAAAAAAGGATTCTTTGTATGTTGTGATTCTTATGTTACTGCCGAAGATGGTACTGGGATAGTTCACTTAGCACCAGCATTCGGAGCAGATGATGCAAGTGTAGGTAGAAAATATAATTTACCATACTTAAATCCAGTAGGTGAAGATGGTAAATATACCGAAGGACCATGGAAAGGTACTAATGTCTTTGCTGCTGATGAATTAGTAATAAGTTATTTAAAAGAAAATGATAAATTATTTAGAAAGCAAAGAATAGTTCATAACTATCCACATTGTTGGAGATGTCACACACCTTTAATTTATTATTCTAAACCAAGTTATTATCTTGAAGTTACAAAAATTAAAGATAAAATAGTTGCTAATAATAAAACAGTTAATTGGTATCCATCTTATGTTGGAGAAAAACGTTTTGGTAATTGGTTGGAAAACCTAAATGATTGGGCAATATCTCGTTCAAGATACTGGGGAACACCACTTCCATATTGGATTTGTTCATGTGGACACACTGAAATGATTGGATCTCGTAAAGAGTTAGTAGAAAAAGCAATCGAAGATATTGATGAAACTATTGAACTACATAGACCATTTATTGATGATGTACACTTAAAATGTCCAGAATGTGGCAAATCTATGACTAGATGTAAAGATGTAATCGATTGTTGGTTTGATTCAGGGGCTATGCCATTTGCTCAATACCATTATCCATTTGAAAACAATGATTTATTTGAAACACAATTTCCTGCAGACTTTATCTGTGAAGGAATTGACCAAACTCGAGGTTGGTTCTATACATTACTAGTTATTTCTACATTTGTAAAAGGTGTAAGTCCATTTAAAAATGTTTTAGTAAATGACTTATTACTAGATGCTCATGGTAAAAAAATGAGTAAAACAATGGGAAATATTGTTGAACCATTTTCAACAATGAAAGAATATGGAGCAGACACAGTTAGATTTTATCTTCCATATGTTTCACCAGTCTGGGTTCCACTTAAATTTGATATTAATGGCTTAAAGGAAGTTCATTCTAAATTCTTTAATCCACTTAAAAACACATATAATTTCTTCTCAATGTATGCCAATATTGATGATATAAACATTAGTGAATGTAATATTCCATTAGAAAAAAGAGAAGATATCGATAGATGGTTAATAAGTAAATATAATAAATTATTAAAATATGTAACAGAATCATACGATGAATACGATTTAAATAAAGTAGTTAGAGCCCTAACAGACTTTGTTTCAGATGATTTATCAAATTGGTATATCAGAAGAAATAGAAACAGATTCTGGGGAAGTACATTAGATGATTCTAAGAAGTCAGTATATATAACTACTTATGAAGTGCTAGTGGGATTATCAGAAATGATGGCTCCGATTGTACCTTATCTTTCTGAAGAAATGTATACTAATCTAACTGGAAAAGAATCTGTCCATCTAGCAGACTATCCAAAATATGATGAAACAAAAATTGAAGAATTGCTAGAAGAAAAGATGGATTTAGTTCGTGAATTAATAAGTATTGGAAGAAACATTCGTGAAGAACAAAAACTAAGAGTTCGTCAACCATTAAGTGAAATTTTAATCGATGGTAAAAATAGTATGGTAATCGGAGAACTAACTGAACTAATTAAAGAAGAATTAAATGTTAAGAAGGTTACATATGTTAAAGATACATCTGAATACATGAACTTTACAGTTAAACCAAACTTTAGAACTGTGGGTAAAGTATTTGGAAGTAACCTAAAAGAATTCCAAGATAAATTACTAGAATTACCACTAAGTGATATTAAAAAACTTCAAAATAATGAATCTATAAAAATGACAGTAGCGGGTAGAGAACATGACATTTATAGTGACATGGTTGATATAAGAATAAACGCTAAAGATGGCTTTGATGTAGGAATGGAAAATAATAACTTTGTTATTTTAAATGATACATTAACTGATGATTTAATTAATGAAGGTATTGCACGTGAAATTATATCTAAAGTACAAACTATGAGAAAAAATAATAATTATGAACTAACAGATAGAATAACTGTTACTTATAATGCTAGTGATAAAGTTAAGAATGCTATTGAAGAATTTAGTGATTATATCAAAAAAGAAACATTAGCAACTAAATTAGAATTTAGCGAAAACGCCAATGAAGAATTCTTTATTGATAATGAAAGAGTATTAATAGCTGTTTCTAAAAATTAATGATAAAAATCTCACAAATGTGGGATTTTTTTGACAAAAGTAATTAATTTTGCTATTATTTAGGCATCGGGGGAAGATAAATATGAATAAAGATTATTTTAGTTTAGTTGATGATTTAAGAGAAAAAATATATATAGCTTTAAAAAGTATTGGCATAAATCCTTTAGGAAGAACTATGTCTTTTAAAAAGGTTAAGAATAAAAGTGTTTTATCCTTAAATATAAGTGAAAGGAACAATGAAAGAAAATCAATTGTTTTTACTTTTGTGGTGAGTGATGGATTTTTCAAAATGAATATAAAATCTAATCAAAGTTTAAAAAATATAACTATAAATTTAATGCCTTTAATTGAAGATGATGTCAGAAATTTCTTTATAGAAGTAGAAAATTTAAATAAAGAAAGTCTTGTGTTTTATGGGCCAATTAGAATGACTGTAAAAAAAGATGTGAAAAGAACAAGAAATATTCTACCTCTTTATAGAAAATAACTTTGCTATTTTAAAAAAATAATGTTAAAATGTTTATGGGTCCTTGTAGCTCAGTTGGATAGAGCATATGCCTCCGACGCATAGGGTCATGAGTTCGATTCTCATTAAGGACACCAGATTGATAGGGAACTCGAACTTTTATAAATTCGAGAGTAATAAATTACTAACAGAAATGTTAGTTTTTTTGTTATTTAAGAAGGGATAAGTGATGAGTTATGACAATAGAAACTAAAGAACTTGTAATAAGTGAAGAATTAAAAAGAAAGGTAGAAATGATTTGTAGGTTTGCTTATGTAGACTATGAATTTATTAATGGTAATATTAAATCAATTAAAAATACAAATATTGCTTATGTTAAGCCACATATATTAAAAGTTAAAAATAATGATTATTTGGTTTTTGAAGAATATGATGAAATTTTTGTAAATGGTTACGAAAAGAAAATTAAATTTAAAGACCTAGAAGAATATATCAAAGCACACTAAAACCTTGACAAATCAATAATAAAAGTTTATAGTATAGAACTAATAAAAGCAAGCAGTATCGCTTTTTAAGGGGAAAGAGAGGTACTTCTATGACTAAAAGCACATATAACATATTTAAAATTTATACTTATTTATTTAAGAGGAGTTAAAGGTATTAGTATTATCTAGTATTTTTGACCCCTCGTTTTTTGAAATTAGACTTCACTTTTTCCATTTAAAGTGCCAAACATATGAAAGGAAGTGTTAAAAATATGATTGAAGAAAAGAAAATTGCAGGCATTTATAAAAGAGTTTCTACACTCGACCAAAAACGAGAAGGATTTAGTTTACCAGAACAAGAAGAAAAATTAAAAGAGCTTTGTAAATTTAAAGGTTATGAAATTTACAAAGTTTATGAAGATGCAGGAATAAGTGCTAAAAATGATAAGAGACCAGCATATCAAGAAATGATGCGAGATGTTAAAGATAAGAAAATAAATGTTATTGTTGCTTTTAAACTAGATAGATTAACTAGAAGTGTTTATGATATTGAAAAATTAATGAAGTTTGTTAATGATTATGAGTGTGATATTGATTGTATGGCAGATGAATCTAATACCACTACTTCAAATGGTAGAATGGTTATGAGAATAATGACTAGCGTATCTCAAAATGAAATAGAAAAATGTAGCGAAAGAACTAAATTTGGTATGGTTGGTGCAATTAAATCAGGACATATCCCAAATCGTAGTCCATTAGGTTTTAAAAGAGATAATAAAAAGTTAGTGCCTGATCCCCTTAAAAAAAACATTATTGTAAGAGTATTTGATTTATATTTGGAGGGAAAATCTCATCAAACTATTGCTAATATATTTAATAAAGAACAAGTATTAGGAAAAACTAATTGGTATGACTCTACTATTCAAAAGGTTTTATCAAATGAACTTTATAAAGGTGATTTTATCAATGGTAAAAGAACTAAACACACTACGCTATTGGCAAAGCCAATAACGGTGTGAAAAAGGGAATTTCCCTTTTTAAACCCTTTTAAGCATAATTTTAGCAAGGTATAAAGCCAAGCAAAAATTATGTTTTTATTTTCAAAACTTCGTAATGAAAATAAAATAGAAAGCCTAATGCTAATTTAATTGAAACATGTCACGACTTTTATCTATGCATTCCTTTTTCAAATTTAGGATAATAATAGTCATTATATTCTTTACTTCCTATAACAAATTCAGTAGTTGGGTCTATTTTTGCTTTTGCATCTTCTTTTATAAGCTCATCTACTTTTTTATTGATTTTATCAAGAAGTGATAGACTAACCATATTAAAACAGTTAGTACAAATAATACATTGATTTATTCCGCGGGATGTTTGAATATTTGAAATTATTCCTAGTGTTTCTTTATTACAACTATAACAATAAAATTTTTGTGAGTGAATATTGCTCATAACATTTTTTCTCCTTTTTTATACTCTAATTATACTACATTTTTTTGGTTTTTTAAACTTTTTTCTACAAATTTATAAATAAATATAGTATAATTTAATTAGTTAGTAGTTATTACTACCTATAAATTTATGCCTAGTGGTTGTTATACTTTCCACTAAAAGAGCACCAAAATTAATAAAAATGCTAGTAACAAATATAATCTACTTTCCCGTAAAAGAAAGTAGATTTTTTGTTAATTACATTGATTTTGAAATACTATTATTTTCTAAAGAAAACCCGAGACTATCCAGATATTTAGTATATTTGTTTACATCTTCTATTTCCAAACAGTCAAGGTCAATTATAACTATCTCACCTGCTTTTTTAACTTTCAAATTATTATTGTTATCAATAGAAGTAGCTATACTATTTCCTACATCAAAATTAATATCTTCATAATGCACTTTATTATCTTTAGTTAAAAAGCCAAGATTTCCAAGATGTAAGTCAGTAGCTTTTAAACCAATACTATGCAAATATTCGGAAATTTCTTCTCTTTTTTTATCAAGTTTTTCTTTAACTGTTTTGTCATTTATTTCATCACACATAATAACCCTTTGTGTAACTTCAATATGTATAGGATACCCATCAAATTCAAAATCACGATTTATAATTGGTTGTAATAAATATTCACAATATGGTATAGTTGTTTTTCTTCTAGGTTTGCCTATTTTTATAATTTTGTCTCCTATACCATAAACTATTGAGGTTGTACCCTTTCCAATATAATTTAATTCTGAACTAAGTCCATTCTTTTTACAATAATTAGTTAAATCTTTAATTAATAGTTTAAAGAACTCATTAAATT